>NZ_DATFIP010000059.1:0-138711 GCF_035270045.1 Salibaculum sp. | reverse complement strand
TCATCTTCATGGACCAGGGCCAGATCGTGGAACAGAACGAGCCCGAGGAGTTCTTCAACAACCCGCAGAGCGACCGCACGAGGCTGTTCCTGAGCCAGATCCTCGGCCACTAAAGCACCGCGCGAAACGTCCCGCACCGGTTCGCCGGCGTGCAACGATGCCCTCTTTGCAACCGTCTGCGACGGGTATTTCAGGGCAATGGCTGATCTGCGTTTCGGTGTGCCTCGTTCGCGCATGCTCCATCCCCATGTGGTGGCGGCCCCTGGTGGGCCATGGAGGAGACCTCGGTGGCTGGTGGCCCCCAGAGCCCAAGAAAAGGATGAAAAAAGCCCGGCGAGTCCTGCTCGCCGGGCTGTCTTGCGTCTGGTTTCGAGGTTCGGTCAGGCTGCGCCCGACCGCAGCCCGTCTTCGGCCGCCGCGGTGGGCACCAGTGCCTTGACCAGGTTGGTCATCTTCAGCACCCCGACCTGCTTGCCGTCGCGCATCACGCAATAGGTCAGGTCCGTCTGACCCTCGGACCGGGCGATCACGGATTCCAGGTTGTCGTCCCAGTCGACTTCGCCTGCCACGGTGTCGGGACGGTGATCCGTTTCTTCCATCACCGAGCGCACGCGGAGCACGCGGGCGCGGTTGATGTCGGAAATGAAGTCCACGATGTAGGGATCGTTCGGCCGCATGAGGATATCCTGAGGCTCGCCCTGCTGGACGACGTAGCCATCCTTGAGGATCACCAGGTGGTCGGCGAGCTTGAGCGCCTCGTCCAGGTCGTGGCTGATGAAAACCACGGTCTTTTTCAATTCGGCCTGGAGTTCCAGCAACAGGTCCTGCATGTCGGTCCGGATCAGCGGGTCGAGGGCCGAGAAGGCTTCGTCCATGAGCATCACGGGCGAGTTCGAGGTCAGCGCCCGGGCGATGCCCACACGCTGTTGCATGCCGCCCGACAGCTGGTGCGGGAACTGGTCTCCCACCCCCTGCAGCCCGACACGGTCCAGCCACTTGTGGGCTTCGCTTTCATATTCCGACCGGGGCACGCCGCGCACGTCCAGCGCCATGCCGGCGTTTTCGAGCACCGTGCGGTGCGGCAGCAGCGCGAAGTGTTGAAACACCATCGACATCTCTTCGCGGCGCAGACGGCGCAGTTCCTTCTCGTTCACGCCGACAACATCAACGCCGTCGAGTTCAACCTCGCCCGCAGTTGGTTCGATCAGCCGGTTGAGGTGGCGGATCAGGGTCGACTTGCCCGACCCGGACAGCCCCATCATCACCGTTATGTCGCCTTCCTTGATGTCGACATTGATGTTGTTGAGGCCCAGCACATGACGGTGCGTGTCCAGCAGTTCCTCTTTGCCCATGCCGGCCTTGACCGCGTCCAGCACGCTGGCGGGGTCGGCCCCGAAGATCTTGTACAGATGACGGATCGCGATCTTGGTTTTCTTTTCCGATGCACTCATGGGTCAGCCTTTCTGCGCAGCGTTGATGCGGTCGAGGGCGGCTTTCGTCGTGCGGTCAAGCATGACCGCCAGAAGCACGATGCCCAGGCCCGAGACAAGGCCGACGCCCAGTTCCAGGTTGTTGATACCGCGGAGCACGAGCACGCCGAGACCGGGCGCCGAGACCAGCGAGGCGATCACGACCATTGCAAGGCTCATCATGATGGTCTGGTTCACACCGGCCATGATGTTCGGCAGCGCCAGCGGGATCTGCACCCCGTAGAGTTTCTGCCGATCCGTCATGCCGAAGGCTTCGGCGGCCTCGATCACCGATTCGTCGACCATGCGGATCCCGAGGTCGGTCAGGCGGATCACCGGCACGATGGCATACAGGATGATCGCGATGCCGTAGAGTTTCGGCTCGGTCACCGAGAACAGGAAGATGAGCGGGATCAGGTAGACGAAGGGTGGCAGTGTCTGAAGCATGTCCAGGATCGGGATCGTCCCCGCCCGCATCTTGTCGGACCGCGACATGGCGATGCCTATGGGCACCCCGAGAAGTACGCACAGGAAGGCGCATACGAGGATGATCGCGAGCGTCTGCATCGCATAGCTGTAGTAATCGATGAAGGCCAGGCCACCGATGCTCAGCGCCACGAAGGCCAGCAGGCGCCAGGACTTGGAGACGAACCAGACAATGGCCAGAAGCAGGGGGATGACGATCCACCACGGCGTGTTCAGGATGGCGTAGAGTGCGCCCTCCAGCATCCAGGACAGCGGTTGCGTGATCGGGTCCAGCACCACGCTGATGGAATCCTTGACCGCAAGGAACCCGTTCTCGAGCCCCAGGGTCACGTTGCGCGATTGCGGAAACGCCCCGCAGGCCTCGTTGAGGGCGTCCATCGACGGGAACGGCAGTTCCCAGATCGAGGTCGATGCCTCTTCGCCCGAGTTTTGCGCGACCAGCGCTTCCATCGACATCGGCGCGGCGGCGCCGCCGTCGGCCTCGCACCATTCTTCGAGCCCAAGGGCCCGGAAAACGAAATCATAAGTTGCCATATCTTCATCCCCATCAGTGCCCCGGCGGCCCGTGCCCACCCAGCGCATAAAAAGACGGGGCCGATGTTAGACCGGCCCCGTCAGAGTTCACAAGCGCGTTACTGGTCCAGGAGCGCCGTGAGGTTGCTGCGCGCATCGTCGCTCAGCCAACCGGTCCATTCGTCCTGGAAGTTGGTCAGGTAGTAGACCGCCGCCTCGTCTGCGGAGGCGTTGTTCTCGTCTTTCCATGCCAGCACGCCGCTCATGTCCGACGTCTTGAACGTCATGTTCTGCAGGAACTCGAACACTTCCGGGTTGGTTTCCTGGAAGGTGCTGGTGGTGGCGGTCACGATCGGGGCCGCCGGAAAGTCGGACACGCCGGGGTTTTCGTTATCGGCGTTCTGGTTCCCGGCGTGGATCTCGTCGTTGACCTCGCCCAGGTCCACCTTGGTCATGTCATACTTGCCAAGCGGAACGGTCGGGCCCCAGTAGTAGCCGAACCAGGGATCCTCGTTGAGGACCGCGTCCGCCATCGAGGTGGCCAGCACCTGGCCCGAGCCCGAGTTGAAAACCTCGATGCCGTTGCCTTCGAGGTCGAGCGCGGCGGAGAGGTTGTCGCTGACCACGCGGCAGCCCCAGCCCTCGGGACAGTTGTAGAAGCGGCCGCCGGCCAGTTCGGGGTTCGCGAGGATGCCCTCGATGGTGGTCAGTTCCGGATGCTCCTCGGCCAGGTAGGTGGGAATCCACCAGCCCTCGACACCGCCGGGATCAAGCACGGGCGCGGCCTCGACAACTTTGCCGGAGTCGCGCAGCTCGTTGTAGGTGTCGCCGGTCGAGTTCAGCCAGAGCTCGGTCACGATGTCGGGCTCGCCGTTCTCGGCGACCGAGGTGACGGCCGGAATGGTGTCCGAGGAGACGACGCTGACGTCGCATCCATAGCCCTGTTCCATGATGAACGAGGCGACGCTGGTCACGACCTGGGCCGACGCCCAGTTCATTTCGGTGATCGACACCTCGCCACACTCGCCGGATTGCGCCTGTGCGGCCATGGGGGCGGCAAAGGCGCCGGCGGCCAGGATAAGTGGTAGTTTCTTCATGGGTCAGTCCTTTCTTTTCTTCACGCCTCTTCCGTCCTTTCGCGCGGCGAAAGGGTGCAAACCACTGGGCTCTGCATCGGAAAGCTCCGGGATCTCGATACAACGACGGGTCATATGCGCCCTGTTGTCAGAAATCCGGATGCCGTGGCATGTCATGGTCATTGGCCATGGCCGGGGAAGTAGTGGAACGGTCGGCGGATTTCAACCCTGTTCGGCGCGGGGCGTTTTGATTTGAACTTTTTGCAATCTCGCAAGCGACGCAACCCCTGCCGGAAACGACCAATCCGGCATCGGGTTCGTAAACCCTCAGAAATCCACCGACACGCCGGGAAGGTGCAGCGCCTTCATCAGGTCGCGCAACTCCTGCCGCGCGGCCAGGTTCGAGATGTTCAGGTTCTTCACCCCGACATCGCGGAGATCGAGCAGGGTCAGCCCGCGCGGGAACAGCTCCCGGAATATCACCCGTTCGTTGAAGCCCGGTGCGGGGCGAAAGCCGATCCGCTTGCTCAGCTTGTCGATCGCCTTTTCCATCTTTTGCTTGTTGACCATGTTCTGTGCGCCCAGCCGATTGCGCACGACAACCCAGTCGATCGGGTCGAAGCCGGCCTGCGCGCGCAATTGCCGCGCGTTCCAGACCATGGAGGAATACACCGACGGCCCCTTGATCGTTTCGCCATCCGCGTCGATCTGCGCCAGCAGGTCGAAATCAATGAAACTGTCGTTGAGCGGGGTGATCAGCGTGTCGGCCAGCGAATGCGCCACCTGGCTCAGCCGCGTATGGCTGCCGGGGCAATCGATCAGGATGAAGTCGCTGTCGGGTTCCAGCCCGGCCACGGCCATCGAAAGGCGGTGATCGAAAATGTTCTCGCCCTCGTCCAGCGCCTCGGGATCGATCTCCGGCAGTTCATGCCAGATCGGCGTCGGCAGGGCGAGGTCTTGCGCGGCCATGAAGCCGCGGCGGTTCTCGATGTAACGACCGAGGGTCTTCTGGCGCAGGTCCAGGTCCAGCACGCCAACCTTGTGGCCCATGCGAGACAGCGCCGCGGCCACGTGCATGGATACGGTGGATTTGCCTGCGCCGCCCTTCTCGTTCCCGACAACGATGATATGTGCCACTGCCCGGTCCCTTGTTCCTGCCCCGGTTGCCCCGGATCGCTGCCGTAATCATAGGCGCGCATCCGCGCAAGGAAAAGGATATGTCAGTCTTCCTGCTTCGAGGGATGCGTGTGCCGGCGCAATACAGGTGGCGCGATCGGGTCCGCCCGGAGTATAAGGGTCCGTTGACCTGTGGGGGTCTTGGGGAGGATGTCATGACAATCGATCGTATCGGCGCGGTGGCCGCCATCATATGCGGTGCCACCTACGTGTTCGGTTTCGCCTTCCTTCTGGCAGTCCTCGTTCCGGGTGGCTTCGAACCCGGCGGGGGCGAGGCCGCCGAGACACTTGCCGCGATTGCCGCGAACCGCACGGGGGTGACGCTCTGGTATTTCGTCATCTACATCGTCAACGCGTTGTTCCTTGCGGCCCTGGCCGCGGCGCTGGCCGAAAGGATCGGGCGCGCGTCCCCCGGACTGGGCCGGCTGACCCTGGCCTTCGGGCTCATGTGGTCGACGCTGGTTCTGGGCGCGGGGATGGTGATGAATGTCGGGCTGTCGCGCGTCCTGCCGCTCGTGGATGCCGGCGATGCCGGAGCCATGCCGCTTTGGCGCGTCGTCGAATTGATCGAGAACGGACTGGGGGGCGGCAATGAAATCGCCGGAGGCGCTTGGGCGCTGGTCCTGGCGCTTACCGGGTTGGCGACGGCGACACTTCCGCGCCTGCTGTGCTGGTTCGGCCTGGTTATCGGCGTTGCCGGTCTACTGACGGCTTTGCCGATCCTGTCGGAAACGGTCGGCGCGGTTTTCGGGCTTGGCTATATCGTCTGGTTCTTCTGGGTTGGCGGCGTGCTCTTTCGGGGCGCGAACAGGCCGGCATAGACCACCCGCATTCGAGGCTGTATCGGTGAAAGCCATTTGCCGCCGTTGACTTGCGCGGTGGAACGGGCCATACCGTCCCCGACCGATGCCGCTGCCGCGTGAGCAGGGCGCGGCCCCGACTGGCTTGGGGCAAGGCGCAAGACCGGCATCTTTCGAACAGGTTCCCACCATCACGCAGGGGTGCCGCGCCGGACCGGCACGCGGGCAATGATGCCCGGGCGCGAGGTCAATGGCGCAACCCTACGGCCGGCCCGCGTCAATGCGGACGGTTTGCCGTGCGGTCCGCGATGGCCCGCGCAGAAAGATACGACATGGATTTCGACATGCTGGGCCTTGCGCCCCGCCTCACCAAGGCCCTGGCCGACCAGGGCATCTCCGAGCCGACGCCGATCCAGGCGCAGGCCATTCCGCACGCCATGAACGGACGCGATGTCATGGGGCTGGCCCAGACCGGCACCGGCAAGACCGCGGCCTTCGGGCTGCCGATGATCGACGCTCTGCTGAAATCGCAGGGCAAGGCGGCGCCCAAGACGGCCCGGGGCCTGATCCTGGCCCCGACGCGCGAGTTGGCCAAGCAGATCGCCGATAACTTGACCGCCTATACCGAGGGCACCCATCTCAAGACCGTTCTGGTCGTGGGCGGGGCCGGGATCACCGGGCAGATGCGGCGGCTGGAAAAGGGCTGTGCCCTGCTCGTGGCCACGCCGGGCCGGTTGATCGACCTGCTGGACCGTGGCGCGGTGCGGCTGGACGAGACGCAATACCTCGTGCTGGACGAGGCCGACCAGATGCTGGACATGGGCTTCATCCATGCGCTGCGCAAGATCGCACCGCTGCTGCCGGCCGACCGCCAGACCATGCTGTTCTCGGCCACCATGCCCAAGCAGATGTCCGAACTGGCCGACACCTACCTGTCCAACCCGATCCGGGTGCAGGTCAGCCCGCCAGGCAAGGCGGCTGACAAGATCGCCCAGACGGTCCATTTCATCGCCAAGGCGGAAAAGCCCGACCTTCTGGTCGAGCTTCTGGAGGACCACCGCGAGGAACGCGCCATCGTGTTCGGCCGCACCAAGCATGGCTCGGAGAAACTCTACCGAAAGCTGGAGAAGGAGGGATTCGCCGCCGCCTCGATCCACGGCAACAAGAGCCAGGGCCAGCGCGACCGGGCCCTCAAGGCCTTCAAGGCCGGCGAGGTCAAGGTGCTGGTCGCCACCGACGTGGCCGCGCGCGGGCTGGACATTCCCGAGGTCAAGCACATCTACAACTTCGACTTGCCCAATGTGCCCGAGAACTATGTCCATCGCATCGGTCGCACCGCGAGGGCCGGGGCCGATGGCATGGCCATCGCCTTCTGCGCACCCGATGAAATGGGCGAGCTGCGCGCGATCCAGAAGGCGATGAAGGCCGATATCCCCGTGGCCTCGGGCCGTCCATGGCAGGTGGAAGAGCCGCAGTCCAAACGCGGTGGCGGACGCCGTCGCGGCGGTCCGGGTGGCGGTAACCCGGGTGCAGCTGGCAACAAGGCATCCGGGGGTGGCGGCAATCGTTCCGGCGGTGCCGGGCGCGGCCGTCGCCGCGGCGCACGGGCGGCCTGATCGGGGCCGTTGCGCCCATTTCGCCATCCGAGGGCCAACCGTCCGCCGTCAGGCGGAATGCCGACGTGTCACATCGGGCTTGCCCGGCTCGCGCATGGACATGGTGATTACCTGTTCCTCCACGGGCGCGGCGAACTCCAGCCGCGCCCTGCCATTGGCCTTGGCGCGGTAGAGCGCCGCGTCCGCGGCGCACATCAGGTCGTCCAGCGACATGCCCGGGCGTGCCGCGACCGCGCCCATCGACAGGGTGATGGTCAGGTGCGGATGCGCCTCGCCGCCAAATGGGATCGGCATCAGCAATTCGCGGCACACCGTGCCGGTATTGGCGGGCGCCGTATTGGCCAGGAAGACACCGAATTCTTCGCCCCCGATCCGGCCGATCACGTCGTCGGTGCGCAGCGCCCGCTTGAGCCGGTACCCGATCGAGACAAGACAGCCGTCGCCGACCTGGTGGCCGTAGGTGTCGTTCACGGCCTTGAAGTGGTCGGCATCCATGATCAGCAGAATGCCCGGAGTGCCGTCTTCGAGCAGCGCTTCGGCCTGCTTGAGAAAGAAGCGCCGGTTGGACAGGCCGGTCAGGTCATCGGTCCGCGACCGGACCGAGAGTTCCTTTTGAAGGCGGGTCTGCTTCTGGACCAGCAGGAAGAATAGCCCGACGAACGGCCCGCCCACGCAGACACCATTCGTGATGATGAAACGGTGTCGTAGTGGCCCGTCGCCCGGCCACAACAGGTGAAAGGCGTAGTTGAGCGCCACGATCATGGCGCAGAACATCAGGAACTTGAGGACAAAATCCTCGGGGCCCTTTACGGCCAGGAACCTGTATATTCGATGCATCATGCCCCGCGCCTTTCCTTCCCCGGAAAATCCACGGCAGATCGCAACAAATGATTAATGGCCACCCGGATACGAAAAATGCCGCCGAAACCGGCGGCATTCTCGCAGAAACGGGATCGGCATGTTCAGAAGCCCAGTCCCTCGTATTTTTTCTTGAACTTGGACACGCGGCCGCCCTGGTCCATCAAGCGCGAGGAGCCGCCGGTCCAGGCCGGGTGCACGCTGGGATCGATGTCGAGAGACAGCGTCTCGCCCTCGGCGCCCCAGGTCGAGCGCATCTCGACCACGTCGCCGTTGGTAAGCTTGACGTTGATCGTGTGGTAATCGGGGTGGATGTCTTTTTTCATGACCGGGCCTCCTTCACGCGTCGGCGCCGCGCGACAGCGGGCGATAGTTGGTCTTTTCAGCGATGCGGGCCGATTTGCCACGACGCGAACGCAGGTAGTACAGCTTGGCGCGCCGCACCCGGCCGCGCCGCACGACGGTGATCGACTCGATGTTGGTGGAATAGAGCGGGAAAACGCGTTCCACACCTTCACCAAAGGAAATCTTGCGCACCGTGAAGGACCCGGCGATGCCGCTCCCGTTCTTGCGGGAAATGCAGACGCCTTCGAAGTTCTGTACGCGGCTGCGGGTGCCCTCGGTCACCTTGTAGCCGACACGGATGGTGTCACCGGCCTTGAAGTCCGGGATGGTTTTTCCCAGCTCGGCGATCTGTTCCGCCTCGAGTTGTGCGATCAGGTCCATCTGATCTTCTCCTATATGGCTCGTGGTTGGTCCACGAAGGTTCGGGCGCGTCAGAGCTCTGTGTCTTCTTCCGGGTCCGCCCGATGGCGCCCGCCAGAGGTCACGCAGCATTCCTTGTCTATGTTGCTGTGTCGTCCGGCGCCCGGTGCCGAAGAAAGCGGGGCATGTGCCATAACGAAACAGGCCCGGACGACTCGCAAAAGCCCCGGACCGCTGCCGTATAGTCCCGGCGCGCGGCCCGTTCAACCCTTTTCGGGGATCTCACCGGTGTAGCGTGCCCAGAGGTCGGCGCGCCGCGAACGGGTCAGTCTTTCGCTCTGGTCGCGGCGCCAGTCGGCGACCTTGCCGTGATCGCCCGAGGTCAGCACCTGTGGAATGGCGCGCCCCTGCCATTCAGCGGGGCGGGTATACTGCGGATGCTCCAGCAGCCCGGTGGAGTGGCTTTCCTCGATGGCGCTTTCGGCATTGCCCAGAACGCCGGGCAGCAGCCGCACGCAGGCGTCGATCAGGGTCATGGCGGGCAATTCGCCGCCGGTGAGCACGTAGTCCCCCATCGAGACCTCGAGGATGTCGTAGTGCTCAAGCACGCGCTCATCGACGCCCTCGAAACGGCCGCAGAGCAGCGTCACACCATCGTGCCGGGCCAGGTTGCGGGCCATGGCCTGGTCAAAGGGCACGCCGCGCGGGCTGAGGTAGATGAGGGGCATCCGGCCCCGTGCCGCGCGTCGTGCGGCCTCGATGGCATTGCCCAGCACGTCGGCCCGCAGAACCATCCCGGCGCCGCCCCCCGCAGGCGTGTCATCGACGTTGCGGTGCTTGCCGATCCCGAAGCGGCGCAGGTCGGTCGTCTCCAGCTGCCAGACCCCGTCCTTGAGCGCCTTGCCGGTCAGGCTGGCCCCCAGCAGGCCGGGAAAGGCGTCGGGAAACAGGGTGATGATCTGCGCCGTCCAGGCACGGGCCAGTGCCGGTCGATCGGTCATCAGCTGTTGCGGTTGCGCGGTGGGCCGGATCGTCTTGCGTCCGTGCGACCTGGTGGGGGATTTTGCAGGCTGATCTGTCATGGCGGTGTCATAGGTCAGGTCTCGGGCGAAGGCGAGTCGCGCAGCGCCGCCTTTTGCACGCCAAGCTCTTCCTCCGGCAGTCCCGAGCGGTTCAGGTCCAGCAGCCGGGGCGCCAGGGCCGGGTCCGGCCCTGGGTTGGCGCGGGGCGCGCTGGTCATCTTGAGCCGCACGTCGTTTGGCAGGCCCAGCAGTTGCAGCAGAGGTGCGGCGGGGCCTTCGGGGTTCTCGGCCAACGCCTCCAGGGGGACGACGTGCACCGGATAAGGGGCGACGGCCGCGCGGATCACCCCGGCCGTCCGGTCAAGATCGGCCGCATGCCCATGAACCACGGCGTAGTCCTCGTAATCGAGCGTCAGGCGCGTCTGCATCAGGTTGTGCCGCCAGGTGCTGCGGAGCCAATCGTCGGGGTCGCGTATCGTGAAGACAAAGTGCAGGTCGGGGTCCTTGTCGATGAAACGCCGGATCACCCGGACCATGGCGGCCATCAGGTCGGGCGCGCTGTCGTAGCCGAGTTGTCCCTCGCGACCGGGCATCCGGCCGCAAAAGTTCTCATCCGAGATCAGCAGCGCCCGCTTGCCCAGGTTCAGCCCGCCCAGAAGGTCGGCCAGGCTGCGGCGAAAGCGGTTCATGTCGGGTCCGGCGCTGGTGAGGGAATAGCGCACGGCATGGCGCGCGACCGGGCCCCGGCTGCGCCCAGGCAGAACCGTTGCCGCGTGCGGCCAGATCAATGCCCCGTTGTCGTGGATGAATCTCTGTGCGCTGGTCGTGCCGGTCTTGTGGAAACCGCCGTGAATGACGATCCTGCGCCCGGTCACCGCTCAGTCCTCGAAAAGTCCGCCGGGCGGGTCGATGACCAGGCGACCGGCAGCTAGGTCCACGGTGGGCACGATGGACCGGGTGAAGGGGACCAGGACGGTGTCGCGCAGGCCGGCCGCTTGAACCTCCAGCAGGTCGTCGGCGCCGTTGCTCTGCACCGACTTGACCCGGCCGAGGCTTTCGCCGCCGGTGTCGACCGCCGCCAGTCCGACGAGATCCGCATGGTAGAACTCATCATCGGGCAGGGCAGGCAGCTGGCTGCGCAGGGCGTGCAGTTCGACGCCCCTGAGGGCGTCGGCCTCTTCCTTGGTGGTGATCCCGTCCATCCGCACGACCAGCGCGCCCTTGGCGCGGCCGGTCAGCACGATGGTCTGCACCACCTTTCCATCGGAGCGCGTCAGCGGGGTGTAGTCGATGATTGCCTCGGGCTCGGCACAGAAGCTCTTGAGCCGCACTTCGCCCTTGACCCCGAAGGCCCCGGCGATGCTTCCAAGGGTTATGGTCTCGTCGCTCATGGGCGGTGAACCCGCCGGGACACCGGGCAGGTGCCCCGGCGTGAGCCGATCACTCGGCGGTTTCCGCAGGGGCGGCCGCGGCGGCGGCCTTCTCGGCATTCTTCTCGGCGCGTTCCTGAGCCTTCTTGCCCGGGGTGCCCTTGTTGGGGTTGTTGCGCTCTTTCCTGTCCAGAACGCCGGCGGCTTCCAGCATGCGCGAGACGCGGTCTGTGGGCTGGGCGCCCTTGTCGAGCCAGGCTTTGATGGCGTCCACGTCCATCTTGATGCGGTCTTCGCGGTCCTTGGGCAACAGCGGGTTGTAGGTGCCCAGTTTCTCCAGGAACCTGCCGTCGCGCGGCATGCGGCTGTCGGCGGCGACGATGCGGTAGAATGGGCGCTTCTTGGAGCCTGCGCGGGCGAGGCGGATCTTCATGGCCATGGGGTATCTCCTTTGATTGGCTTGGGGGCGTGGCGCCCCGTCATCCTTGGTGCTTGCGATGGTGCTGAATGACTTCAGCAATGATGAAGTTCAGGAACTTCTTGGCGAATTCCGGATCCAGATCGGCATCCAGCGCCAACTTCTGAAGCCGTTCGATCTGGCGCGCCTCGCGCTGGGGATCGGACGGCGGAAGGTCGTGTTCGGCCTTGAGGTGCCCGACGGCCTGGGTGTGCTTGAACCGCTCGGCCAGCGTGTAGACAAGGATCGCGTCGAGCCGGTCTATGCTGTCGCGATGGCCGGTCAGCACGTCGGCAGCGCGTTGGGTCGGGTCACTCATCGGGCGCTCCGAAGCGGTTCATGGATGGAAGCTCTTGTCACGTCTGGCGCCCCCTGTTGTGGCGCCAGACCCGGACCTTGGGACCCTCGGGGGTGTGAAAGGGATTTCCGGGCTGATTGGCGGCCTCGGTCGCCGCGGTGTCGGGCACGGCACCCAGCGCCTGCGCGACACGGGCAGAGCGGGTGTTGTCGGCGTCGATGAAGGACACTGCGGTGCTGGTCCCGGCGCGGTCCCACGACCAGGGGATCAGGGCGCGCAATGCTTCGGTAACGTATCCTTTGCCCTCGTTTTCGGGATTCCAGATCGACCAGCCGAATTCAAGTTCCGACCAATCGAGCGGATAATAGGGCCCAAAGGCGCCGATTGGCGTGTCGGGGTCGCCCTTCGCAACCCCGATGAAAAGCGAATAGCCCCGGGTGACCCAGAGCCCGGCGATATGACCAAAGCCGCGCATGGCATCACGCCGGTCCTTCGGGCCGCCGACGAATTGCGAGCGTCCGGTCTCCATGAAATCCATCATGTGCACGTAATCCGCCATCCGCGGGGCGCGGAGGATAAGCCGGGAGGTCTCCAGCGTGGGGATATGTACGGTCAGGCCGGTCACGCAACGACGCTCACTTTTTCTTGCCGAAGCCGCTCAGGCCCGGGGGCAGTTGCGACCCGCCGCCGAACCCCGGCATACCGCCGGGCATGCCCCTGCCACCGCCAAGCGCCTTGGCGGCCTCTTCCATGGCCTTGGGGTCGTTCATGTCGGGCATGGCACCGCCGCCAGCCCCTTTGCCGCCCATCATGCCCTGCATGGCCTGTTTCAGCGCACCGCCTTTGCCCATCTTCCCCATCTTCTTCATCATGTCGGCCATCTGCCGGTGCATCTTGAGAAGCTGGTTGAGCTCGGACACCTCCAGCCCCGCGCCCTTGGCGATCCGCTTCTTGCGGCTGGCCTGGAGGATCTGCGGATTGGCGCGTTCTATCTTGGTCATGGAGTTGATGAGCGCGACCTGGCGCTTGAAAACGTCCTCGTTCACGCCGGCGTCCTGCATCTGCTTGGCGGCCTTCTTCATGCCCGGCATCATGCCCATGACACCTTCCATGCCGCCCATTTTCTGCATCTGGTCCAGCTGCATCTTCATGTCGTTCATGTTGAACCGGCCCTTCTGGAACCGTTTCATCATGCGTTCGGCCTGTTCGGCCTCGATGGTTTCCTGTGCCTTCTCGACCAGGCTGACGATGTCGCCCATGCCCAGGATGCGGCCGGCGATCCGTTCGGCGTGGAATTCCTCGATGGCCTCCATCTTCTCGCCCAGGCCGACAAAACGGATCGGCTTGCCGGTGACAGCGCGCATGGAGAGGGCCGCGCCGCCGCGCCCGTCGCCATCCATTCGTGTCAGGACCACGCCCGAGACGCCGATCTTGTCGTCGAACTCGGTGGACACGTTCACCGCGTCCTGGCCGGTAAGGCCATCGACCACCAACAGGGTTTCGCGCGGGTTGGCGACGTCGCGGACCTCGGCAGCCTGCTGGATCAGCTCCTCGTCGATGTGCAGCCGCCCGGCGGTGTCGAGCATGTAGACATCATAGCCGCCAAGGCTGGCCTGGGTCTTGGCGCGCTTGGCGATCTGGACCGGACTTTCGCCTTTTACGATAGACAGGGTGTCAACGCCGACCTGCGTGCCGAGGATCTGCAACTGTTCCATGGCCGCGGGGCGGTTCACGTCGAGCGAGGCCATGAGGACCTTCTTGCCCTCGCGGTCCTTCAGGCGTTTGGCCAGCTTGGCGGTGGTCGTGGTCTTGCCCGACCCCTGCAGCCCGACCATCAGGATCGGCGCGGGTGGGTTGTCCACCTTGAGCTTGCCGGGGTCGCTGTCGCCGGTCAGGACGTGGACCAGTTCGTCGTGGACGATCTTGACGACCTGCTGGCCCGGCGTGACCGATTTCGTGACCGCCTGCCCGGTGGCCTTTTTCTGCACTGCCGCCACGAAATCGCGCGCCACGGGCAACGAGACGTCGGCCTCCAGCAGGGCGATACGGACCTCGCGCAGGGCCGTCTTGACGTCCTCCTCGGACAGGGCGCCCTGCTTGGTCAGCCGCTCGAAGACGCCGGACAGGCGGTCGGAAAGACTCTCGAACATCATGCGCCTCCTCGGGGCGGTTACTCTCTGCCCGTCCCATATGGGGCCGGACGGCTCGCGATGGAACGCCTCGCCGGTCGCGGAAACCGGGCGAACGCGCTTTGCCCCCGTGGGCGAATCCTCGCTGACGGGGGGCGATCCCTGACCTTGCAGGGACCGGAAAGACGGCGCTTTCCGGATGTCCGCTGCGGATTAGGCTGCACGCACGCCCGAGTCAAGCCTTCTGCGCCGCGCCCATTTATGCGTTGATGCACGCGGCCTGCTGTCATGCGCCCGTTTCGCTGGCGCACCCGGGCGCGTGGCCCTCCTCGGCGGCAGCCGAAAATCGTCCAGCCTCGAAGGGTGACTGTCCCGGCCCGGCGGTCAAGGATCACCTGGCGGCGTTGGCTGAAACCGTGAAGGCACGGCTGTATGAAAAGCGTTGCCACGATGATCATGCCGACCCCGAAAAGCGGGATGTCGGTGGTCGGGCTGACGTTCACGCCCCCGGCCACGGCCACTGCGAGGAACCCTGCGAGGATGCCCCTATAACCCGGGGGGTTGTGATCTAGGATGAGCAGGCCGTCGGTCTCGTGGATGATCTGCATGGTCGCGACCGTCTTTCAGGTGCGCACTTCGAAGGGGTGCGGCGTGTCGGCGTCCTCGGTCGTGGCGGTCCTGACCTGTGTCACCCGCGCGGCCGGCGGGCCGTCGTGAAGCCGGTCGCACAGGTCCCGGACCCCCGCCTCCGGTCCCGAGATCAAGGCTTCGACCGAGCCGTCGGCTCGGTTGCGCACCCAACCGGCGAGGCCCAGCGCGCGGGCCTGTTCTTGCGTCCAGGCGCGGAAGCTCACGCCTTGGACACGGCCGGCGATGCGGGCATGCAGGGTTGTCCGGGTCATGTCTCTGGCCTTTCGTTTCGCGCCGAATCCTAGACGCCGGCTCGACCGCCTCGCAACCCCGGGCCCCGTTGCAATCCGGGGGCCGATCCGGGTAACTGGATTGCAGCGAGGGGGCAGGGCCGATGGATAACTGGGACGAGATTCGCACCGCCTACCAGGTGGCCCGCGTCGGCACGGTCAGCGGCGCGGCCGAGGTGCTTGGCGTGCACCACGCCACCGTGATCCGCCATATAGATGCGCTGGAGGAACGCCTTGGGACCCGCCTGTTCCAGCGCCACGCGCGCGGTTACACCCCGACCGAGGCGGGGCAGGACCTTATGCAGGTGGCAGCGACCACCGACGATCAGCTCACGCAGTTGGCGGGCCGGATCAAGGGGCAGGGCGAGGGTGTGAGCGGCGAACTGGTCGTGACGTCGCTGGAGGCCTTTTCGCCCGAACTGACGCCGGTGCTGGCGTCGTTCCGAGCAACATATCCGGAGATCAGCATCCGTTACCTGACCGGTCAGCGCCTGTTCCGGCTCGAATACGGAGAGGCCCATGTGGCGATCCGCGCCGGAAAGGCCCCCGATCAGCCCGACAACGTGGTGCAGAAGTTCCGGCGCCAGTCCGCGCATCTCGTGGCCGCGCGAGACTATATCGCGCAACATGGCCAGCCCGGTGACGAGGACGACCTGGCCGGTCACTGGTTCGTCGGCCCCGAGGACAAGGCCAGCCGCGCGCCCTACAATCAATGGCTTGCCGGCGCCGTGCCCGAGGACCGGGTGATTTTCCGGACCTCGACCGCGCGCAACAACGTCGACGCGATCCTCTCGGGCGTGGGAATCGGTTTCGTCGGCCTGGGCGAACTGGAGCGCCACCCCGACCTGGTCGAGGTGCTGCCGTCACAGCAGGAGTGGGGCGGCCAGTTGTGGCTGGTCACCCACGTGGACCTGCACCGAACCACCAAGGTGCAGGCCTTTCTCAAGCACCTGAAGGATTGGGCCCGCGACGCGCAGGACTGACGGGTCCGCGTTCCCTGACGGGCAGGATCAGCCCCGGTCGGCCTGCTGCTGGGCGAGGCCGGACAATTCCCCTTCGAGAAACCGCTCGAAAGCGTCCAGGTCAATCTGGTCGAACTGGCCGAAGCCCTGCATCCAGACGCTGGCCGCGCGCAGGGCGTCGGGTTCCAGCTTGCACCATTTCACCCGGCCGCGCCGTTCCTGGCTGATCAGCCCGGCGCGGGTCAGGATCCCCAGGTGCTTGGAGATCGCGGCAAGCGACATCGCGAAGGGCTCGGCCACGTCGGTGACGGCCATGTCGTCCTCAAGCAACATGGACAGGATCGCCCGGCGGGTCGGGTCGGCCAGGGCGGCGAAGACTGTGTCGAGTGAGGGGCTCATGTCCCCATCAAGTGGCAAAAGCGACAAACGTCAACCATGTGGTTGAATATGCCCAAGGGCCACGTGACTGACCTCCGGCCGGTGCGGCAGGCTGGCGCGGTGACATAAAAGTCATTTTTGTCAGGGGTTTGAGGGTGTAGTGGTCAGCGTTGACTCTGGCCCCAGCCCGGCTTAGCAAAGCGGCAGCCAAGGAAAGGGGCGCAACCTTGTCCGATCAAGATCCAAAGGATCGCCTGAAGGCGCTGGAGGAGAGGATCGCGGCGGCCAGGGGCGACGAGGTCGAAAAGCACCATTCCGAGGAGCATTATTCCCAGGCGCAGCACGCCTGGCGAATGGTGATAGAGCTTGTGGCCGGTCTGGGGATCGGTTTCGGCATCGGATACGGGTTGGACGCCCTTTTGGGGACACAGCCGTGGTTGATGGTGCTTTTCGTATTCTTGGGCTTCGCGGCCGGTGTCAAAACCATGATGCGAACCGCCCAAGAGATGCAGAACACGCAGCTGTCCAGGCTGGGCGGCGAAGACGGGAAAGACGAACGCGATGGCGACTGAGACAACCGGAGAAAAGAGCGGCCTGGTCTTCCACCCGATGGACCAGTTCATCGTCGAGCCCCTGTTCGGGAACGGCCCGGTCACTTGGTACACACCCACAAACGTGACGCTCTGGATGGGGCTGGCAGTGGTCGGGGTGATCCTGCTGCTGGTCATGGGAACCCGCCGCCGGGCCATCGTGCCAAGCCGCACCCAATCCGTCGCCGAGCTTGCCTACGGGTTCATCCACAAGATGGTCGAGGACGTCGCTGGCAAGGATGCCCTCGTATTCTTCCCCTACATCATGACTTTGTTCATGTTCATCGTCTTCGCCAACTTCCTCGGGCTTGTGCCCACGGCATTCACGACCACCTCGCATTTCGCCGTGACGATCATATTGGCACTGGCTGTTTTCCTGACGGTGACCATCGTCGGTTTCGTCAAGCACGGCATGAAATTCCTGGGCCTGTTCTGGGTCGACAGCGCGCCGCTGGCGCTTCGGCCGATCCTGGCCGTGATCGAGCTCATTTCCTATTTCGTGCGACCTGTCAGCCACTCCATCCGACTGGCAGGGAACCTGATGGCCGGTCACGCCGTGATCAAGGTCTTCGCCGGCTTCGCGGCGCTTGCCCTTGTAAGCCCTCTTTCCGTGCTCGCGGTCACGGCTATGTACGGGCTCGAAGTGCTGGTGTCCTTCATCCAGGCCTACGTCTTTACCATTCTGACCTGCGTCTATCTGAAGGATGCGCTGCATCCCTCGCACTAAGGTCTGATCTCGCAGTTTCGCAACTTCCAAATCAATCGTAAGGAGAACTCTCATGGAAGGCCAACTCGCACACATCGGCGCCGGCATCGCCGGTCTCGGAACCGGCATCGCAGCCCTGGGTGTCGGCAACGTCGCCGGCAACTTCCTGGCCGGCGCACTGCGCAACCCCTCCGCGGCCGCTGGCCAGACCGCGACCCTCTTCATCGGCATCGCCTTCGCTGAGGCCCTCGGGATCTTCTCGTTCCTCGTCGCGCTGCTGCTGATGTTCGCCGTCTGAGTCTTACGGAACACCATCCTTACGCGCGGGCGGCTCGGAAACGGGCCGCCCGATAGTGAGACCAGGTTCCGACGGAGGACGTCATGGCGACCGAAACACCCGGGCAAACCGCAAGTACCTGCATCGGCGCGGATGGCTCTGCCATCGGCATGCCGCAGCTTTGCTTTGACTGGTGGCCCAACCAGATATTCTGGCTCGTACTCACGCTCGTCGTGATCTACTTCGTGCTGTCCCGCATCGCACTGCCCCGCATTTCCGCGGTGTTGGCCGAACGGGCGGGCACCATTACCAATGACATCGCTGCCGCCGAAGAACTCAAGCAGAAGGCCAAGGAGGCCGAGGAAGCCTACGAGAAAGCCCTGGCCGATGCCCGTGCCGAGGCGCAGCGCATCGCGGCGGAAACCAAGGCCGGTATCCAGGCCGAGCTGGACGCCGAGATGGAAAAGGCCGATGCCGAGATCTCGGCGCGCACCGCGGAAAGCGAGAAGGCCATCGCGGACATCCAGGCCAGCGCCATGGACAGCGTCAAGGACGTGGCAAAGGATGTCGCCAAGGACATCGTCGGCGCGATGGGTGGCAAGGCTGACGCCCGCACCGTGACGGCGGCCGTCAACGCGAAGATGAAAGGGTGACCGCCATGAAAAGGCTGATCATGACCGCCGCATTCGCACTTGCCGCCTCGCCGGCATGGGCCGCCGGTGGGGAGTACGGGTTTGTCTCGCTCAGGAACACCGACTTTATCGTGCTACTCGGGTTCATCGTCTTCATCGGTATTCTGTTGTACTTCAAGGTGCCTGGGCTGCTGGGCAAGATGCTGGATGATCGTGCTGCGGGCATCCAGTCCGAACTGGACGAGGCCAAGGCCCTGCGTGAAGAGGCCCAGACGCTGCTGGCCTCCTACGAGCGCAAGCAGAAAGAGGTCCAGGAACAGGCCGACCGTATCGTCAAGTCCGCCAAGGAGGAGGCCAAGACCTCGGCCGAGCAGGCCAAGGAAGATATCAAGGCTTCTGTGGCGCGCCGCCTTGCCGCCGCCGAAGAACAGATCGAAAGCGCCAAGGATGCCGCCATGCGCGATGTCCAGGCGCAAGCCGTTGACGTGGCCATCGGCGCTGCGCGTGACGTGATCGCCAAGCAGACCGACGCGACCAGCGCCAACAAGCTGATCGACGATGCCATCACCGAGGTTGGTGAAAGACTGCACTGAGCATGGCTCTCAGCCACACGAAAAGGCCCGGGCCGATGCCCGGGCCTTTGTCATTGGCGGTGGCTGATGAAGGGGCCATGCGCCGGGGCACCACGCTTCAGGCGGCCCTCGGTGTCGAAGTCCGTATCGGCGTTGAACGGCACGCGCGGGCGACTGTCCCAGCTTGCCAGGCGTGCCGCCTGCTGATCGAGAGTCGCGGCCATCCTCGCCTCCATGTCGGCGCGGGCGTCGCCCGTCTGGTACCCATGAACGCCATGCAGGAAGGCCGGTTCGAGCACCTCGAAGCCACAATAGCGTAGCGCGTGCATGAGCGGCCACAGGATCAGGTTGATATCGCCTTCGCGGCCGTCCCGGGCGGTCTCGACGCCATCGCCACCGGTGGTTGCGCAGATCAGCACCGACTTGCCGCGCGCCAGCCCCGCGTCGAACCGTTGGCTGCCGCGGTGAAAAATGCCGTTGACGAGGCAACGGTCCATCCAGCCCTTGAGGATCGCGGGCGGACCGAACCACCATACCGGGAAATGCAGGATCAGCCGGTCCGCTGCCGTGATCCTGCCGACCTCGCGGGCGACATCGCCTGGCAGCGTATCGGTGTCAGCCGCGTTTTCCTGCGCCTTGAGCACATCGAAGCGTCCCTCATGCCCGAAATGGGCGGCGCGTTCGACAGGGTCGAACCCCTCTTGCACGAGATGGCTTTCGATCGGTGCAGCGCAGGCCCGGGCACTGGCCGCGGCCCATTGGTGCGTGAAGGACTCCGGCTCGGGATGGGCGGTGACGATCAGCGAGCGCGGCGTGGTCATCTGCCCATCTCGTGCTCGTAACGTTGCCGCGCGATGCTTTCGTTGCGTTCGGCTGCCTGGTGGTCCGCCAGGGCCTGTTCCACGAAGGACAGGTGCGCCTCGACCGCGGCCCGTGCGCGGACCGGATCCCGCGCCTGAAGCGCCTCGTTGATGTCGCGGTGCTGGTCCAGCAGGCTATCGCGGGTCATGCGCCGCTTGAACATGATCTGGCGGTTGTAGAAGACACCCTCGCGCAGCAGCTGATACATCGACCGCATCATGTGCAGCATGATGACGTTGTGGCTGGCCTCTATGATAGAAAGGTGGAAATCCGCATCGAGTCCGGCCTCTTCTTGCGGATTGCGCTTGGAATGGGCCGCTTCCATCTTGCCGAAGATGGTCCCGATTACCTTGAGGTCGGTTTCGGTGCCGTGAACTGCAGCCCGTTCTGCGGCCAGCCCCTCCATGTCACGGCGAAAGGAAATATAGTCGAAGACCGCCTCTTCATGGCTTGAAAAGAGTCGCACCAGCGCATCGGAAAAGGCATTGCCAAAGACCTCGGCCACGTAGACGCCGGAACTTGCGCGGCTGGTCAGAAGCCCCGCCGCCTGCAACTCGGCCAGTGCCTCGCGCAACGAGGGGCGCGAGACACCCAGCCGTTCGGACATCTCTCGCTCCGAGGGCAGGCGTTCGCCCGGGCGCAGGATGCCCCGCAGGATCAATCGCTCGATTTGTCTGACGACCGAGTCCGAGAGTTTTTCCGGTCGTACGGGTTCGAATGGCATGGAGTCCCCGGCGTGATCATTTGGTCAAAACGTATGACCAATAGGCCTGTTGCTCAATAGGCAGCGGCGGTCCGGGCCGTAACCCCGGACCGCCGCCGGTGACATCGGGAAGTAGTGATGGTGCGCGCCTCAGCGGTTGGGCGTGATCGTGATTTCCACCCGCCGGTTCTGGGCACGGCCTTCGGGGGTCAAGTTGGTGGCAACCGGCGCATCTTCTCCGCGCCCGATCGAGCGGATGCGGTTCGGTGCCACGCCCGCCCCGATCAGCACGGAACTGACGGCTTGGGCCCGCCGGGCCGACAGGTCCTGATTGTAAGCGGCAGAGCCGGTGTTGTCGGTATGGCCGATCACGTTGACCGTGGTCCCGGTGTAGCGGTTGATCGAGGCGGCCAGCGTGGTCAGGTCCGATCGCAGCGCACCGGTCAGTTGCGCGCTGTCGGTGGCGAAGAGGATGTCCTGCGGCAGGGTCACGACCAGTTGATCGCCGGTGTTCACGATGGTTGCATTGTTGCCCATCTGCTGGCGCAATTCGGCCTCTTGCCGGTCGAGCTGTGCGCCACCCACAGCGCCGAGGCCCCCGCCCACCAGCGCGCCGACAACCGCCCCGCGGCGGCGTTCCTCGGCGCTGTCGCCCGCAGCGATGCCCACCAGGGCACCGAGCCCGGCACCCACGGCGGCGCCGGTCTGCTGGTTCCGGTTGGGGTTGTCGGGGTCCGTCATCTCCTCGCAGCCGGCGATAACGAATAGCGAAGAGGCCACGAGGGCCGTGGTCAACTTTGAAAACTTCATGGAGCGTCTTTCATCTTTCGGGCGCTGGAGATCAGCGCATTCATGGCGTCAGCATATCGTCTGTACCGTCATGATATCCAATATCACCCCCGAGGCACGCGGTTTGTCGCCGATGCGTCGGCTTCGGTCCGTGCCGCTTCCCAGGCCAGGATGGCGCGCTTGACCGGCAGGCCCCAATGATAGCCGCCCAGGGCGCCGGACTTTCGGATGGCCCGGTGGCAGGGAATCAGGAAGCTGATGGGGTTGCGCCCCACTGCGCTGCCTACGGCGCGCACGGCGCGCCGGTTGCCGATGGACTCGGCGATCTCCGAATAGGTGGTCACGTGGCCCGAGGGGATGGCGAGCAGCGCTTCCCAGACCTTGATCTGCAAGGGCGTGCCGATCACATGCAGCGGCGTTGGCTCCGTGGTCTGCCCGAAAAAGGCGGCCTGTGCCCAGGGCCGCAAAGCCGCCCGGTTTTCGGTGAACTCTGCCCGGGGCCAGCGTGCCGCCAGGTCCGCCATCGCGGCGTCCTCGCCCGTCTCCTCGACAAAGCCGATTCCGCAGATACCCTTGTTGGTCCCCATGACCAGTGCGCGGCCGAAAGGACTGTCGAAAAAGCCCCAATGCACGGTTAGTCCGTCGCCGCCGCGGGCATAGTCGCCCGGACTCATGGATTCCCACTTCAGAAAAAGGTCATGCAGCCGCCCGGACCCGGACAGGCCCACCGCATCTGCGGTGTCCAGTGTCGTGAAACGCTCTTGCAGCAGGCTTCGGGCATGACCGAGCGCAAGGTATTGCTGGTAGCGCTTGGGACTGACACCGACCCACCGTGAGAACAGGCGCTGGAAATGCGCCGGCGACATGCCCATCCGCCCGGCCAGTTCGTCCAGCGACAGCGGTGCCGACGCGGCGTCGATCTCCGCTATGGCGCGGCGGATGACATGGTAGTGGTAGCGGTGATCGGGTGTCATGCCCGCACCATAGGTGCACGGGCGTTCACGGGCGACCCGGTTCTTGCGCCAAGTGGGGTGAATTCGCGCTTGATGCCCTTGCCGCTGGCCAGAGGCTCGGACAAAAGTGCGGGATGGTGAAGCAACTTCCATACAACGAGATGCGCGCGGTCTTCGAACGCTTCCAGGCCGCCGAACCCGAACCCCGGGGCGAGTTGAACCACGTCAACGCCTTTACCCTGGTGGTGGCGGTCGCGCTTTCGGCACAGGCGACCGACTCGGGCGTCAACAAGGCGACCAAGACCCTGTTCGAGGTGGCCGATACCCCCGAGAAGATGCTGGCCTTGGGCGAAGAGGGCGTGATCGCGCATATCAAGACGATCGGGCTCTACCGCAACAAGGCGAAGAACGTCATCAAGCTCAGCCGTATCCTTGTCGAGGACTATGGCGGCGAGGTGCCCAATTCCCGCGCCGCGCTGCAATCGCTGCCGGGCGTTGGGCGCAAGACGGCCAACGTGGTGCTCAATATGTGGTGGCACTACCCAGCGCAGGCGGTGGACACCCATATCTTTCGGGTCGGCAATCGGTCGGGCATCTGCCCGGGCAAGGACGTGGTCGCAGTGGAACGCGCGATCGAGGACCATGTGCCCGTCGATTTCCAACGCCATGCGCACCACTGGCTTATCCTGCACGGACGCTATATCTGCGTGGCCCGGAAACCCAAATGCGGCGCCTGCATCATCCGTGACCTGTGCCGCTACGAGGACAAGACGGAATGAACAAGAAATTCGAAGTGGTCGGCATCGGCAATGCCATCGTCGACGTGATCACGCAGGCCGACGATCCCTTTATCGATCGCATGGGGATCGAGAAGGGCATCATGCAGCTGGTCGAACGGGATCGGGCCGAGATACTCTATGCCGCGATGGAACACCGCAGCCAGTCGGCGGGTGGATCGGTGGCCAACACCGTGGCCGGCATCGGCAAGCTGGGGCTGACCTCGGCCTTCATAGGGCGGGTCAAGGACGACGCGCTGGGCCGGTTCTACATCGGGGCGACCGAGTCTGACGGCTGCGCCTATGTCAATTCGGCTACCCAGGGCGGTGAGCCGACCTCGCGGTCGATGATCTTTGTCAGCCCCGATGGCGAACGGTCCATGAATACCTATCTCGGCAATGGCGCCGAACTGGGCCCCGATGACGTGGCCGAGGAAATCTGCGCCGAGGCGCAGGTGATGTTCCTCGAAGGGTACCTGTTCGACAAGCCGAAGGGCAAAGAGGCTTTCTACAAGGCCGCCCGCCTGACCCGACAGCACGGCGGACGAGCGGGCATCGCGATTTCCGATCCCTTCTGTGTCGAACGTCACCGCGAGGATTTTCTGGACCTGATCGAGAACCAGCTCGACTTCGTCATCGGCAACGAGGCAGAGATCCGCGCGCTATACCGCAACGACGACCTCGAAACGGACTTGAAGGCGGTTTCCGAGATCTGTTCGCTGGTGGTCTGCACCCGGTCGGGCGACGGTGTGACGATCATGCGAGAGGGCCACCGGACTGATGTCGGCGTGGAAAAGATCGTGCCCATGGATGCCACCGGCGCGGGCGACCAGTTCGCCGCCGGGTTCCTCTACGGCCTGGTCCTGGGCCACGACATGACGACCTGCGGAAAGCTGGGGTCCATCGCCGCGCGCGAGGTGATTTCTCACTACGGTGCCCGGCCCGAGGCCGACATACGCGAGCTGTTCCGCAATCACGGTCTGGCCTGACCCGGCTCGGATGGCTGGCTGGACATGCCCCGACAGCGGGGCGCCACTCCTCACTCGCCCAGCTTGGCGTGTACCTCGTCCAGGTCTATCTCCGCCACCGGCATCTTGTTCGACGGGTCCTCGAAGTCGTATTTGAAGAGCTGGAAGTCCTTCTTGTAGATCTCGTAGACCAGGTGCATCGACAGGTCGTCGAAAAAATCCTCGACCGGATGGGCGCGCTTGGGTCCATGCCCTTCGGATTCGTTGAATCGCGGCACCTCGTCCAGCTTGACCGCGACCGGAGTCTCGATGGCGTTCAGCACCGATTGCATGCCATCGTTGAACCTCTCGGTCCAGAAGATGCTGTCGTAGGTGCCGCCATTCAGGATGAAGGTGCTGACATGGCCCGACATTGCCGACCAGTGGATGTCGGGGTCCATGGGCCGGCGCCAACGGATGGTGTCACGTGCGAACAGCAGGAAACGGCGGAAGCTCTTGATCTGGTCGAACTCGAACCCGTCCTCGGGGCTGCCGACCTCGATGCCGTATTTCTGGATCAGCAGCGGCACCAGCTTGCCGCGATAGCGGTTGCCGTTGCGCTGGATGCCGCAGATCTTGTCGAAAAAGCTGGACAGGATGCGCGTGTAGGGGTTGCGCACGCAGGTGAAGGCATAGCTGCGGTGACCCTGGACATTCTGGGTGATCCTGGGCTGGCTGTCCTCGAAGGCCCACTTGTGCATGCCGTGGTCGGCATCATGGATGTCTCCGTCGAAGAAATCCCCGTGGTCGGAATAGAACATGATCTGTCCGATGGTCGAACAGGCGCACTTCGGGACGACGCGGTAAACGACGCTCTCGCTTTCGGTCATCCAGGTCCCGGGAAACCCCATTTGCGCTGCCTCCAGAAGAGCCGGTCCTGCTCTGCTTTGTCTGCTACAGTCAAAAAAGCAAAGAAACCGTGTTTATTCAATCTGTGTTCACGTTTAGACATTTAGAACAATCCGGACCGAGGGGGTAGACCGTTTCCTGCATGGCGCGCATTGCCTTCATATTGCTGTGTCACAAGGACCCCGAGGCGATCATTCGCCAGGCCCGTCAGCTGACGGCGGTCGGCGATTGCATCTCGATTCATTTCGATGCCCGCGCCCAGGCGGCCTCCTACGCGATGATCCGCGACGCACTGGCGGACGATCCCAACGTGACCTTCGCGAAAAAGCGCGTGCGCTGCGGTTGGGGGGAATGGTCCCTGGTGCAGGCAACGCTGCACGCTCTCGAAGCCGCGGTCGATGCCTTTCCGCGCGCAACGCATTTCTACATGGTCTCGGGCGACTGCATGGCGATCAAGTCGGCGCAATACGCTCATGCGGTGCTGGATGCCGATGACGTCGATTACATCGAGAGCTTCGACTTCTTCGAAAGCGACTGGATCAAGACCGGGATGAAGGAGGAGCGCCTGATCTACCGGCACTGGTTCAACGAGCGTGCGCACAAGGCCCTGTTCTACCGGTCTTGGTGGCTGCAGCGGCGGCTGGGACTGGAGCGGGAGATTCCGTCGGACATCCAGGTGATGATCGGTAGCCAGTGGTGGTGTCTGCGCCGCCGCACCATCGAGTGGATCCTCGATTTCGTGCGCCGGCGACGCGACGTGGTGCGCTTCTTCCGCACCACCTGGATCCCTGACGAGACTTTTTTCCAGACACTGGTGCGCCACCTCGTGCCCGAACCCGAAATACGCACCCGCACGCTGACGTTCCTGATGTTCACCGACTACGGCATGCCGGTGACGTTCTACGACGATCACTATGACCTGCTGCTGAGCCAGGATTATCTCTTTGCGCGCAAGATCAGCCCCGAGGCGGCGCAGCTGAAGGATCGGCTCGGGCGGCTTTATGCCTCGGACCGGACAGATTTCCAGATTTCCGACGAGGGGCGGCGCCTGTTCCAGTTCCTGACCGGGCGTGGGCGAATCGGGCGGCGTTTCGCGCCACGTTTCTGGGAGACGGAGACCTCGCTGGGGCGCGAGCGTGAATTGTTGATCGTGGCCTGCAAGAAGTGGCACGTTGCCAAGCGGCTCGTGGGGTCGATCAAGCACCACACCAACATTCCTGCCATCGAGTATCTTTTCAACGAAGAGGATACGCCGCTGCCCGGCCTGGGCGGTATCCAGAGCACCCTGGAAAAGCGCACGCGGCACCGCCGCGCACTGATGCGGATGCTTTTCGATTACCATGAGACAGACCGGCTGATCTTCTGCATCGACACGGCGAACCTCGACCTGATGCAGGACTTCTTTTCGGACCGGAACGTGACCCGACTGCTCGAGATCGAGTGCGATTTCTCGGACGAGTTCCTCATCGGTCATGCGCAGCGCGTGGGCCTGGCGGGCGCCGAGACCCCGGAAGAGACGCTCAAACAGCTGTTGCCGACGATCCGCTACGACGTGGTCTTCGAGGCGGACAGGATCCGCGATGCGGGCTTCCCGAACCATACCCGGCTCCGCGAAACCAACACGCCCGAGCAGAACACGCCACCCATCGCGGCCTTTCTCACCCTGCCCGAGGACACCGCGCGCGGCATTGCCGAAACCCCCCATCTTTTTGCCGATTGAGGAGAGCGGAATGGAATTCGCCTACGACGACCAGAACATCTTCGCGAAAATCCTGCGGGGCGAGATCCCCAATGACACAGTGTTCGAGAACGACCACGCCCTGGCCTTTCGCGATATCCGGCCCCAGGCGCCGGTGCATGTCCTGGTGATCCCGAAGGGACCCTATGTCTCGCTGGACCATTTCGCCCGTGATGCCGGTGCCGACGAACAGGCGGGCTTCTTCGCCGCCGTGGCCGCTGTCTGCGAAAGCCAGGGGGTCGAGGATGGCTTTCGGGCCATTTCGAACGCGCGCGGGGACGGCGTGCAAGAGGTCCCCCATTTCCATCTGCACATCATGGGCGGCCGTCCCATGGGGCCGATGCTGGCGCGGTAGTGCAATTGCCGGGTCCGCCCGTCAGCCGCGCGTGAGAGACAGGAACACGTCCTCCAGGTCGGCCTCCTCGGTGCGGACATCTGCAATCGAGATGCCCGCCGCGCGCACGGCGGCCAGGATCGACTCGGCCGGGGTCACGCTGGTGCGATAGGTAAAACGCATGGTGCCGTCGGGCCGGGATTCGCGCTCGATGCCGGCGGGCATTTCCGGCAGACTTGTCGTGCTTTCGGGGCGGATAACCATGGTCTTGCGGTCGAGCCGTGACAACAGGTTCGCCGTGCTTTCGTTGGCGATGACCGCGCCATGGTTGATGATGGCGATCTGGTCGCACATCTGTTCGGCCTCTTCGAGGTAGTGCGTCGTCAGGATGATGGTCATGCCCTGGTCGTTCAGCTTGCGCACGTTCTGCCAGAGCATGTTGCGCAACTCGATATCAACACCGGCCGTGGGTTCGTCCAGCACCAGCACCTGCGGGGAATGGACCAGCGCCTTGCCCAGAAGAAGCCGCCGCCGCATCCCCCCCGAGAGTGACCGTGCATAGGACTCGGCCTTGTCCGCCAGGCCGATCAGCTCCAGCAACTCCTCTGTCCTGCGCTTGTGTTTCGGCACGCCGTAGAGTCCTGCCTGCACGTCAAGCGACCCGCGCGGGGTGAAGAATGCATCCAGGTTGGGTTCCTGCGGCATGACGCCGATGCTGGCCCGGGATTGACGCGGGTTCGCGTCCTGGTCGAAGCCCCAGATGCGAACGCTGCCAGCAGACTTGATTACCAGTCCGGCCAGGATGTTGATCAGAGTGGACTTGCCCGCACCGTTGGGTCCCAACAGGCCGAAGATAGACCCGCGGGGCACCTCGAGGTCGATGCCGTTCAGCGCAACCTTCTCGGACGAGCGGCGGGTCGCGGCATAGGTCTTGCGCAGACCCTCGATCTCGATCGCGTTCTCGGCCATGTCGCCTTGCCCCTCTCTTGTTCGATGCCCGACTTGCGGTATATGAGGGTCCTAGCCCGCAGCCCAGAAAGAGGCAATCAGATGACCATCCCAGCGCCTGAAACCAAGATCGTGCACAGCCATCGGATCGCCTGTGACGGTGGCGAAGGGGCATTGGGCCATCCGCGGGTCTGGTTGCAGATCCCGGAAGAGACAGGCTGGGTCGAATGCCCCTATTGCGACGCCCGCTATGTCTATGGGGAGGATGCCGAGAGCGGCTGAGGCGCCACATCGCCGTTGAACCCCGCGCCTGCGCCGGATACCACTGATCTGGTCTGGCACAGGAGGCGCGCATGGCGTTCGGCAAGGGTTGTCATCTACACCTGATCGACGGGTCCGCCTATATCTTCCGAGCCTATCATGCGCTGCCGCCGCTGACGCGCAAGTCCGACGGCCTGCCAGTGGGTGCGGTCAGCGGATTTTGCAACATGCTCCAGCGTTATGTCGAGGGAAACGCCGGGTCCGACGTGACCCATCTGGCGGTGGTTTTCGACAAGGGCAGCCATACTTTCCGCAACGACCTTTATGACCAGTACAAGGCCAACCGCGACGAGATGCCCGAGGATCTGCGCCCGCAGATCCCCCTGACGCGCCGTGCGACCGAGGCCTTCAACATCGCCTGCAAGGAGATCGAGGGCTTCGAGGCCGACGACATCATCGCCACCCTGGCCGCCCGGGCGCGCGCGGCCGGCGGGCGTGTCACGATCCTGTCCTCGGACAAGGATCTGATGCAGCTGGTAGGCGACGGGGTCGAGATGCTGGACCCGATGAAGAATCGCACCATCGACAGCGAGGGCGTTGAAGAGAAATTCGGTGTCCGCCCGGACCAGGTGGTGGATGTCCAGGCACTGGCGGGCGACAGCGTGGACAACGTGCCCGGAGCGCCGGGCATCGGGATAAAGACCGCGGCCCTCCTGATAAACGAGTTCGGCACTCTGGAAGAACTGCTGAACCGGGCCGAGGAGATCCCCCAGCCAAAGCGCCGGCAGACCCTGATAGAGCATCGCGACCAGATCGAGCTGTCCAAGCAGCTTGTGCAGCTCGATGGCGGTATGGACCTGGATTTCACCCTCGACGATCTGGAGGTCCGCGACGCCGAGCCCGCGGTCTTGCTGGGGTTTCTCGCGGAAATGGAGTTCCGCACGATCACCAAGCGCATCGCCGACAAGCTGGGGGTGGAGCCGCCGGTGATCGAGGACCGCACGCCCGAGGGCGCCAATCCGCCGGAACAGGAAGAGGGCCCCGAGGCCTTGCCCTTCGACCCCGACACCTACGAGACCGTGCGCGACGCGCAGGCCCTGCAAGCCTGGATCGACCGCGCCCATGCGCGTGGCCATATCGCCGTGGACACCGAGACCACCGGACTGGACGATATGGTGGTGGATCTTGTCGGCATCTGCCTGAGCGTCGATCCCGGCATGGCCTGCTACGTTCCGCTCGCGCATGTCTCGGACGAGGGGGGCGACCTGTTCGGCGCTGATGCCCGTTCCGAGGGGCAGATGGACATGGACACCTGCCTGGAGATGCTGAAACCGCTCCTGGAAGACGACAGCGTGCTGAAAATCTTCCAGAACGCGAAATACGACTGCAAGGTCCTTGACCGCTACGGCATCACCGTCACCCCCTTCGACGATACCATGCTGATGAGCTACGCGCTAAACGCCGGGCTGCACACGCACGGGATGGATGCGCTGGCGGAACGCTACCTGTCGCATCAGCCCGTCGAGATCAAGTCGTTGCTGGGCACGGGCAAATCGGCGAAGACCTTTGACAGGGTGCCGATCGAGGAGGCCACGACATACGCCGCCGAGGATGCCGATGTCACCCTGCGGCTCTGGCAGATATTCAAGCCGCAGCTGCACCGCAAACAGGTGACCACGGTCTACGAGACCCTTGAACGCCCCCTCTCGCCCGTCCTGGCTCGGATGGAACGCCACGGGATCAAGGTGGACCGCAACACGCTGTCACAGATGTCCAACGCCTTTGCCCAGAAAATGGCCGGACTGGAGGCCGAGATTCACGACCTCGCGGGCGAGGAATTCAACGTGGGCAGCCCCGCTCAGGTGGGCGAGATCCTCTTCGGCAAGCTGGGAATGGAGGGCGGCAAGCGGGGCAAGAGCGGCAAGTATTCCACGCCCGCGGATGTGCTGGAGGATCTGGCGACCGAGCACGACTTGCCCGCGCGCATCCTGGACTGGCGGCAATTGTCCAAGCTGAAGTCCACCTACACGGATGCGCTTCAGACCCACATCAATGCCGAGACGGGCCGGGTGCATACCTCCTACGTCCAGACCGGTGCCAACACCGGCAGGCTGGCTTCGACCGATCCCAACCTTCAGAACATCCCGGTGCGCAGTGACGAGGGGCGCCGCATCCGCGAGGCTTTCGTCGCCGAAAAGGGCAATGTTCTGGTCAGCCTCGATTATTCACAGATCGAGCTGCGTATCCTGGCCCATGTGGCGGACATCGAGGCGCTCAAGCAGGCCTTCCGCGACGGGCAGGATATTCATGCGGCCACGGCCTCGGAGATGTTCAACGTTGCGCCCGAGGATATGACGGCCCAAGTGCGCCGCCAGGCCAAGGCGATCAATTTCGGGGTGATCTACGGGATTTCCGCCTTCGGACTGGCACGCAACCTGCGAATCCCGCGCGACGAGGCCAAGGGCTTCATCGACCGCTATTTCGAACGGTTCCCGGGGATTCGCACCTACATGGACGACACGGTGGGCTTCGCCAAGGAAAACCATTTCGTCCAGACGCTCTTCGGTCGCAAGATCCATACCCCCGAGATCAACGCCAAAGGCCCTGGCGCGGGCTTTGCCAAGCGTGCGGCGATCAACGCGCCGATCCAGGGGACAGCGGCAGACGTGATCCGTCGCGCCATGGTCCGGATGCCCGGTGCCATCGCTGATATGCCTGCCAGAATGCTACTGCAGGTTCACGACGAATTGCTGTTCGAGGTCGAGGCCGCGGCGGCCGGAGACCTGATCGGTGCCGCGCGAGAGGTCATGGAGAACGCCGCCGATCCGGCGGTCAGAATTGATGTGCCGCTTGTCGTGGATGCCGGGCAGGGCGAAACCTGGGCCAAAGCGCATTAGAAGGCTTGCGTGCCGTTTTCAGACGGTCGGCGTGATGTGATAGGAGTAAAGGGCACTCTCCGGCGAGAAGGATGCCCATATGACCCGCGAAACAAAGCTGATTCTATGTCCGTTGAACCTGCGCCACGTCCGGCACGACTTTGCCGCGTACGAGGAAGCGGTGGAAATGGCCCAGCGGCGCGGGGCGCGGCTGATCGTGGCCACCATCGCACCCGAGATCGAGCGCAACCTGAACATCTATGACAGCGATGCCTATTGGGGCCAGGAACTGCGCAAATTCGTCGAGTCAAACCCGGCCGACGGCGTCGAGGTGGACCTGATCGTGCGCAAGGGGGCGGTCCATCGACAGATCGTGAAGCTGGCCCGTGAACGCAGGGTGGACCTGATCGTGATGGAGGCCGCGAACCCCAAGATACAGGATTACCTGTTGGGCACCACGGCCAGCCACGTGGTGGCCCATGCAGCCTGTTCGGTCTACGTGGTCCGGTAGCCTTTCGCGCCATGAAAAAGGGCGAGGCAGGTGCCTCGCCCCCGTGGCGCGGGCGGTTGCGAACCGCCCATGCGCGTCTGGATGCGGCGCGATCAGTTGACCTTGTCGGACTCGAGCACTCCAGCGTTGCTGGGTGCGTTGGCCTTTGCGATCTCGATCCGGCGCGGCTTCAGGGCTTCGGGCACCTCGCGCATCAGGTCGACATGCAGCATGCCGTTTTCATGCGTGGCCCCTTGCACGCGGACGTGGTCGGCCAGGGTGAAGCGGCGCTCGAAGGCGCGCGTGGCTATGCCGCGATGCAGGAAGCTGCGCTGTCCCTTGTCCCCCTCGTTTTCCTCGGTCTTGCGTCCGCTGATCACAAGGGCGTTCTCGCGCAGCTCGACTGTGAGGTCCTCGTCCGAGAACCCGGCAACGGCAACCGAAATACGCCAGGCGTCGTCTGCCGTCTTCTCGATGTTGTAGGGGGGGTAGGTCTGGGTGCTGGGGTCATTGTCCAGAACCCTGTCCATCATGTCGGCGATCTGGTCAAAGCCGACGGTTGCACGGTAAAGCGGTGCAAGATCAAAGTGTCTCATGGTCATCCTCCTTTGAGCGATACCTATGGTCTCTGCCTTCCCTTACGGGACCGGCGCGAATGCGGGCCCGTATACGGCGCCTCGCAGAAAATGATTTGGGAGAGTCGGTGCAGGGTTTCAAGACCCTCACGGCCGCACGAAAAGCGCCCCTGTCTCCGATCGTTCGCCCGGGCCGAGCACTCGCGCTTGGCCGGGGACCGTGTCGAAGACCTCGGTGTCGGTCTCCAGCACAGCGCGCAGCGTCGCCAGGGGCCGGGCCAAGTCCATCCCGAGGGCCACGCGCCGGCCGTCCAGCTCGGCCATCGACGAGACCACCGAGACCAGCCGCATCCCGCCGGCTTCTTCGCGGAAGATGGGCGAGCCTGAGGCGCCGAAATCCACCGCGCAATCCATCACCAGCGCCGGACCCGCCGTGCCCAGCACGTTGCAGATTTCCTGCAGCGACGGATGCCCGGCCCGCCCCTTGGCGTAGGAGACGATCCCTACCTTGGTGCCGCGGTTGACGCTGCTGGACACGGGGAAGGGATGGACCCGCGTGCTGCGGATCGGCTGGTCCAGTTCCAGCAGCGCCAGGTCGCTGGTCACCTGGTCGGCGGACGGCGAGTGTGCGAATACGTAGTCGGGATGGATAACCGCCCGCCGCAAGCGGCGGCTGGCTTCTGCTCGGCCCTCGCGCAGGCCGGCGCGGAATTCCAGGTCCGCGGTATCAAGCGCGCGCCCGGTGTCTCGGTCGAAAAGGCAATGCGCGGCTGTCAGCACCTGGTCGGGCGCGATCAGCGTTCCTGTGCAGAACCCGCCACCGGCCATGTCGACCCGGCCCACCGCTTCCCAGCCGCGCGCCTCGTCGCCGTTCAACAGCGGTTGCAGTTCGCCGTCCTGTGCGGCTGTCGCGCCCGGCAGGATCAGCGCAGCCAGTAGGGACAGCACAAGGGCTAGCAGAGGTCTGTGCATTGAATGGGGCCTGTGTTCGTTAACCCCTAACGCTCCTAAATCCAGCATTGGGCAAGAATAAGGCGCCTAGCGCAGGATCGGCACGCCGGTTTGCGCGGCCCGCATCGCCGGCGGCTTCGGCCCGCCGGTCGCCCAATCCAGCAATTCTGCCGTATGCACGACGGGCACATCCGTGCCGCCGCCGATCTGCATCATGCAGCCGATGTTGCCAGCCGCGATCACGTCGGGCGTCGCCGCCTCAAGGGTCTGCACCTTGCGGTCCTTGAGCTGCTTGGAAATTGCGGGCTGCATCAGGTTGTAGGTGCCCGCGCTGCCGCAGCACAGATGTGCGTCCGCCGGTTCGACAATCGAAAACCCTGCCCGTTTCAGTAGGTCCTTGGGGTGGGTCTTGATCTGCTGGCCGTGCTGCAGCGAACAGGCGGCGTGATAGGCGACGGTCAGGTCCTTGGGGGCGCCCTCGGGCAGGTCCAGTTCCATCAAGACCTCGCTGACATCGCGGGCGATCGCGCTGACCCGTGCGGCATCCTCCGCCAAGGGCTCGCCACGAAACATGTGGCCATAATCCTTGACCGTGGTGCCGCAACCGCTGGTGTTGATGACGATCGCGTCCAGACCCTTTCCATCCATCTCGGCCACCCAGGCGCGGATGTTCTTTGCCGCCGTCGCATGGCTCTCGCCGGTCTTGCCCATGTGATGGGTCAGGGCCCCACAGCAGCCCGCACCTTCAGCCACCACCACCTCGCAGCCGAGCCGGGTCAAAAGCCGGATGGTGGCGTCGTTGATATCGGTGTTCAGAGCACGTTGGGCGCAGCCGGTCATCAGCGCGACGCGTTTTTTCCGAGGGGCCTCGGGCGCGAATGTCTGCGGATCATCGTTGCGGCTGACCGGGGGTATCTGTCTGGGCGCCATCTCCAGCATGGCGCGCAGGCGCGCGTCCGGCATGAGCCGCGCGAAGGGCCGCCCGATCCTGGCTCCCAGAAGCGCCAGCCGGAACCGCATCGGGTAGGGCAGGATTTTCGACAGGATCCAGCGTAGCGCCCGGTCAGACCATGGCCGGTCGTAATGCCGTTCGATGTAGTCGCGCGCATGATCGACCAGGTGCATGTAATGCACGCCCGAAGGGCAGGTCGTCATGCAGGCCAGACATGACAGGCAACGATCGATGTGGGTGACGGTCTTTTCGTCCGGGACCCGCTCGTTCTCCAGCATGTCCTTCATGAGGTATATGCGGCCGCGGGGGCTGTCCAGCTCATCGCCCAGCACCTGGTAGGTAGGGCATGTCGCGGTGCAGAACCCGCAATGCACGCAGGCGCGCAGGATCTCGTTGGCGCGTGCCGTGCCAGGGTCTTGCAGTTGCTCGGCGGAAAAATTCGTCTGCATCAGGCCATGACCCCCGGGTTGAGGACGCCGCGCGGGTCGAATTTCGCCCGCAGCTCCGCTGTAAGCCTGGCAAGCACCGGGTTTTCCGGTTGAAAGGCGGGCAGGGCACGGCGGGTCTCTTCGTCCGCGCGGATGAGGGTCGCATGTCCCTTGAAGGGGCCCAGGTTGGCGCGCAGGTCGACGCCTTCGGGCATTAGAAGCCAGACCAGCCCGCCGCCCCAGTCGTAACGGACGGTTTCTGCGCCGGACCGCGCGACCAGAGCGGGCGCATCCGAGGGTTTGACCGACAGCCGCCAGACATCGCCTGCCCGGTCCGCGAAATCGGTAACATCGCGGATCGCGGCCCAGGTCTCGGCGGTCCCGGCCTTGCCCTCCTGCACCTCGGCCCGGCCGAAGGGGGCGAGCAGGTCGCGCAGACGCCCGGCACGGTAAGTGACCGAATTGGCGAAGCCTTCGATGCGCAGGCGGGTCTCGCCGGCCTCGGGATCATGGGCCGCGCCGGTGATCTCGAAGGGCGAGCCCAACCCTGCAGACAATGCCTTGACCGCTTGTGTGTCGGACAGGCCCGAGAGCAGGAGCGTTGCCGCCGCATCCACATCCGGCAGGACCTTGAGCGAAACCTCGGAAAGCACGCCCAGGGTGCCGTGGCTGCCAGTCAGAAGGCGCACAAGGTCGTAGCCGGTGACGTTCTTCATCACCCGCCCGCCGTTCTTGAGGATACGGCCCGTTCCGTCCACGAAGCGCACGCCGAGCATGAAATCCCGCGCCGCGCCAACGGCGATACGGCGCGGACCGCTGACATTGCCCGCGACCACGCCGCCGATTGTGGGTGCGCCAGTGGTGCCCAGCAGCGGGCGGTGATCCATGGGTTCGAATGCGAGGCGCTGGTTTTCGGCGCGCAGGGCCGCGCGGATGTCGGAGACAGGCGTGCCTGCCTTCGCTACTAGGGTCAGCGCGCCGGGTTCGTGCAGGGTAATTCCTGTCATCTGCCCGGTCGAAAGGGTGTCGCCCCCATCAACATCCAAGGTCCGGGTGCCGCCGCCACGTATGCGCAGCGGGCCATGCGCACCGGCCAGGGCCTCGGCCAGCTCGTATTCGCTTATGGGGCTCATCATCTGCTCGGGGCTTTCCTGCTGGTGTTATTCGGCTGCGATACGGTGGGATTTGCTGGCCGCCAGCGGGAAGACCTTGGCTGCGTTGAGCAGCCAGGCCGGGTCGAAGACGTCCTTGACGGCCATCTGCGCGTCCAGATCGTCCGGACCGTATTGCACCAGCATGAGGTCTCGTTTCTCGATGCCGACGCCGTGTTCTCCGGTCAGGCAGCCGCCCACCTCGACGCAGAGCCGCAGGATATCGGCGCCCAGTGCTTCGCATTTCTCCTGCTCGCCAGGGGTGTTGGCGTTGTAGAGGATCAGCGGATGCATGTTGCCGTCGCCCGCGTGAAAGACATTGGCCACGGCCAGGCCGTACTCCTGCGCCAGTTCGGCGATCCGGCGCAGCACGAAAGGGAGCTCGCTGACCGGGATCGTTCCGTCCAGGCACATGTAATCGTTGATCTGCCCCATCGCGCCGAAGGCCGATTTGCGCCCCAGCCAGATGCGCCCGGCCTCGTCGGCGTCCTTCGCCTCGCGCAGCTCCACCGGATCATGCCGGGCGGCGATCTGCATTATCAGGCCCAGTTGTTCGTCGATTTCGGCGTCCGAGCCTTCGACCTCGACGATCAGCAATGCCTCGCACATCGGATAACCGGCCTTGGCGAAAGCCTCGGTCGCCTCGATGCAGGGGCGGTCCATGAACTCGATCGCCACGGGCAGGACGCCGGCCTTGATGATGTCGTTGACCACCTGGCCGGCCACCTCGGAACTGTCATAGCCCATGAGGACCGGGCGCGCGCCTTCAGGCTTGTGAAGGATGCGCAGGGTGGCCTCGGTCACGACGCCAAGCTGCCCTTCCGATCCGCATATCAGGCCAAGCAGGTCCAGGCCGCCCGCATCGAGGTGCGCGCCGCCGATTTCGGTCACGGTGCCGTCCACCAGCACCATGGTCACGCCCAGCAGGTTGTTGGTCGTGACCCCGTACTTCAGGCAATGCGCCCCGCCGGAGTTCATCGCGATGTTGCCCGCTATGGCGCAGGCCAGTTGGCTGGAGGGATCGGGCGCGTAGAAGAAACCCCGTTCCTCGACCGCGCCGGTGACAGACAGGTTCGTGCGCCCGGATTGCACGCGGATGTAGCGGTCGTCGTAGTTGGTTTCGATCACCGCGTTCAGGCGGGCGGTGCCCAGCATGACCGCATCCGCGGTGGCCAGCGCCCCCCCGGCCAGCGAGGTGCCCGCCCCGCGGGGAACGACCGGTACGCCCTCGTCATGGCAGATCCTGAGAACGGCCGCGACCTCCTCGGTGCTGGTGGGCAGCACGGCGCAAAGCGGCGGGCAGGTATAGGCGGTCAGGGCGTCACATTCATAGGCGCGCAGCTCGGTCGTGTCGTGGATCACGGCACCAGGGGGCAGCGCGTTTTGCAGCCGTTCGACCAAATGGCCCTTTCGTGACACGACATCTGCGTCAGGCTCCGGCATTTCCATAATCTTCGTTCCTTCGTTTAATTGGTAAGGTTTCTATACCAAAAATGGATTCACCACAAGTCCCGCGGGCTTTGGCTTGCGGGCCGCGGCAAGGGGCGGCATCAAGGGCGCATGGATTGGATCAAGGTTATACACCTGCTGTGCGTCATGGGCTGGATGGCGGGCATATTCGTTGCACCTCGCGGGTTGATCTACTGGAAGCGCGAATACGCCGCGACGGGCGAGTTTGGCCCGGCGGGCGACCTGACCTTCAGGGTCTACCGCTTTTCGCTGGGCCTGGGCGTGCTGGCGGTGATCACGGGCGTAATCCTGGCCTTTTACTGGAACTGGCAGGGCTGGGTCTGGGCCAAGCTGGCACTGGTCGCGCTGCTGGCCGTTCACTACGGCTGGACCGGGCGGCTGGTGGCCAGAGCCAAGCAAGGCCGGTTCGAGGAAAGCGATTTCTACCTTCGCGTCTTCAACGAGGTGAGCGTCCTGGGCACTCTGGTCGTGCTCTACCTGGTCGTGTTCAAGCCGTTCTGATGCCGGCAATCTTCGCAGATCTCGCGCCATTGCTTTCGCTTGTGGACATCGGCGGCGTGCTTGTTCTCGTCGGCGGGGCCTGGATCGTCGGTTTTTGGATCGAGCATCCTTCGAAGACGCGCCCTTCCGTCACGGTTCTCATGGCAGATCATCGGCTGGCCTGGATGCAGCGCTTTGCCGAGCGTGACAACCGGATCTTCGACAGCCAGATCCTGTCCAATCTACGCCAGAGCACGACGTTCTTCGCCTCCAGTTGCCTTCTGGCAATCGGGGGTGTCCTGGCCCTCATCGGAAATGTCGATCCCCTGACCGGTCTTGCGAACAAGCTCTACGAAGAGGCCGCGCCCAAGGTTCTGTGGCAACTCAAGCTGGTGCTCGTGGCATTGTTTCTCGTGCAGGCGTTCCTGCGGTTTGTCTGGTCGAACCGTGTCTTCGGCTATTGCGCCGTGCTCATGGGGGCGATGCCGAATGACCCCGAGGATGCAGCCGTGCCGAGCCTTGTCCGGCGGGCGGCCGACTTGAACATTCGCGCAGCGATCAATTTCAATCGTGGCCTGCGGGCCATGTACTTTGCGCTGGGCGCGGTGGCCTGGCTGATGGGGCCGGTGCCCCTGCTGATCGCGGCGGTCTTCGCGATCTGGGTGGTCTGGAGTCGTGAATTCGCCTCGGTTCCGCGGCAGATCCTGTCGCGGTGATGTGAAGACGTTTTGCGCCGCGGGTCTGATACCATCCCGCCATGAGATACTTGACCCTCTGCCTGTTCGCCGCCGGTCCAGCTTTGGCCGATCCGCCGGAGATCAGCGATTCTTCCGCGCGACTGGCGGGTGATGGCTGGCGTTTCAGCGTCACCATCGCCCATCCGGACACGGGCTGGGATCACTACGCCAACGGCTGGCGGGTCGAGGCCGCCGACGGCACGATCCTTGGTGTGCGGGGCCTCGCGCATCCCCATGTTGCCGAGCAGCCCTTTACCCGGTCTTTGTCGGGCGTCGAGGTGCCGACGGGCGCCAGAATGGTCCATATCCGTGCACGGTGCTCGGTGGATGGCTGGAACGCGGACCGGGTCGCTTTCACCCTTCGCTAACGCCGCCCTTCGCGCAACCAGCCGCCGACGATCAGCGCCGCAGCGATCAGCAGAAAGGCCCAAGCCGGCAATATTGGCGAGACGCTGATATCGGCGGTACGGTATGCGCCGCGCGGGGTGATCCCGATCCAGCCATTGCCCGAGGCCGGGCGGCCCGCGCGCACCTCGCGCAGATCGGGCAGACCTTCGGAAAGGCGTGGCGCCCCGCCGTTCACGCGGTCGATGACCGGGGCGAGGACCTCGACGCTGGCGATGGTTTCCTCGAATTCGCGCGGCGCGGCGGGGCCGAGGGCGATAACCGCCTCTTCGTCGTCATCGGTCAGGCGGTAGAGGCCGATCTCCGGCGCCTCCCAGCGCGTTTCGAATCTGCCGGGGTTGATCCGGTCCAACTCCACAACCGTTTCCGTTCCATCGGGATGGGTGATCGTCACCGGGCCCACGTCCTCGCCCAGGGTCCGGCGGATGATCCGCATGGTCTGGCCGGTGGGCTCGACCCAGAGCGCTTCTTCCTCGAGTTCGGGTTCCTTCATCATCCAGTGGGCAAGCCTGCGCAGCAATTCAAGCTGCGGGCCACCGCCCTCGAAGCCGCGGTTCCATAGCCAGGCATGGTCCGAGGCCATGAGCGCCACGCGTCCCTCGCCAACCCGTTCCAGCATCAGCAGGGGCTGGTTGTTTACCCCGTTCATCACCGTGGTGGCGCCGGGGGTCGGCGTCACCTCGATATGACGGAACCACCTGCCCCAGCCCGGGGTGCCGTCCTCGTTCTCGGCGGCAGTGGCGAAATCGGTCAGGCCCTCTGTCACGGGATGACGCTCGCCCAACTCGGTCAGGGTGGGGCGGAAGCCCTGTTCGTAGACCCCGGCGGTGGGCGCGCCCGGCAGCACCGCACCCAGGGGCGAACGATAAAGCGAGTCCGCGCTGGCATAATCCGGCCCGGCCGCGATCAGAACCGCGCCGCCCTCGCGCACGTAGTTGGACACGTTGTCGAGATAGGCCGAGGGCAGGATACCGCGCCGCTGGTATCGGTCGAAGATGATGAGGTCGAATTCGTCGACCTTTTCCAGGAACAGTTCGCGCGTGGGAAAGGCGATAAGGGACAGCTCGTTGACCGGCACGCCATCCTGTTTTTCCGGTGGCCTGAGAATCGTGAAATGCACCAGGTCCACCGCGGAATCCGACTTGAGCAGGTTGCGCCAGGTGCGTTCACCCGGGTGCGGCTCGCCCGAAACCAGCAGCACCCGAAGCCTGTCACGCACACCATTGATCTGCACCACAGAGGCATTGTTGCGGTCGGTCAGTTCGCCCTCGGCCTCGGGCGTGGCGAATTGCAGCACGTTCATGCCACCATGCGGGATGTCCACCGGCAGCTCGATGTCCTCGTTGACCGGCACTTCGAATTCCATCGGTTCGCCGCCGTCCACCGCGATTGTCAGGTCGACAAGGCCGGCGTCCGGTGCTGCACCCTGATCCTCGATCCGCAGGGTCAGGGTGACGGGTTCGCCCAGGATGGCAAAGCTCGGGGCGTTGCGCACGACCAAGCGACGGTCCCAGTCGTCCGCCTGCCCGGTCAACAGCGCGTGCAGCGGTGCGGGCAGGTCAAGCGGAGCGTTGGTGATGTCGTGGGCGCGGCCGTCGGTGATCAGCACCATCCCGGCAACGCGGTTGCGCGGTTCCTCGGCCAGCGCCTCGGACAGGGCGGTCATCAGTTGCGTGCCCCGGTCGCCCTCGCCGTCGCCCAGTGCGACGACCCGTAGCTCGGTGTTGGCGCGGGTGGCAACCTCCGCGCGCAGGTTGTCAAGTGCGGCCTGTATCTGTTCCGGGCGGTCTGCGATGCGCTGGCTGGCGGACTCGTCCACGACCGCGATGACGATATCCGAAAGCGCCGCGCGCTCTTCGCTTTGCAGCGACGGGTTGGCGATGGCGGCCAGCAGCACCAGCGCGGCCAGCGTCCGCAGAACCCAGCCGGCCAGCCGCCGCCAGATGGCCAGTGCCAGCCCGAGCAGGGCCAGTCCTGCCAGTGCGTAGATCATTGGCAGCGGGATCAGCGGGTCGAGAAGAATCTGTCCGGTCATTGGCCCAGCCTGTCGAGGAGCGCGGGGACGTGCACCTGGTCGGATTTATAATTTCCCGTCAGCACGTGCATGACGAGGTTGACCCCGAAGCGCATGGCAATCTCGCGCTGGCGCTCCCCGGCCATGCCGCGCCCGATCGGCACCAGCGGGGCGCCGGTCTCGTCCGTCGCCCAGGCCGCGGCCCAGTCGTTGCCGCCGATGACGACAGGTGTCACCCCGTCGTTGAGGTCGCGAAAGGGCATCCCCTCGGCCGCCTGCGCGTCCGGCGGGGCGGCCTCGACCCAGACGTCGCGGGTGGCGTGGCGGCCCGGGAAATCCTGCAACAGATAGAAGGTCCGGGTCAGGACGTGATCCTGCGGGATGGGTTCCAGCGGGGGGATATCCAGACCCCGCGCGATGGCCTGCAGGCGCTGGCCCTCGGGGCTGGAAGAACCAAAGCGCGCCAAGTCGGCATCCCGCGTGTCGAACAGGATCATACCGCCGGTGCGCAGGTAGCGGTTGAGCTTGGCATAGGCCGCGCGGCTGGGCAGGTCCTGGTCGGCGGTGACAGGCCAGTAAAGGAAGGGGAAGAAGGCCAGCTCGTCGGTCTCGGGGTCCACGCCCATGGGCATGGAGGGTTCGATAGAGGTGCGCTGGAACAGGGTATTGGACAGACCGTAGAGCCCCGCCTCGGACATCTCGTCCACGCGGGGGATGCCGGTTTCGACGTAGGCGAGCACCACGTTCGAAGTCGCGGCGACTGCGAAGTCTTCCGAGACCGGTGGCGCGGCCTCGTCCTCTTGCGCCTGTGGTGGCGTGGGCAGCCCGGCGAGCGCAAGGCCCAGCACTGCGGCCGCCACCCCGGCGCGCGGGCCGCGCAACCGGCTTGACAGGGCCAGCACGGCCAGGATATCCAGCATCAGAAGCATCAGTGCGCCACCCAGCAGCCAGCCCTTGAGGGCGGTTTCGCGGGCCATCTCCAGCCCTTCCACGGGGATGCGGTCAGGCCAGGTGGTGGCTTGCAGGCGGCTGTCGGTGTTGAAGACATTCACGGCGATGCGGCGCTCCTCTCCGGCGTACAGCCCTGGCGGCATCTCGGCCCCCGGGGTGAGGTTGGCCAGCCGGGACCCGTCGACGCCGGGCAGGGCGCCGGCATCCTCCAGAACGCCGAAGGCGTTGAGCACGTCCTCGGGCATCCAGTTGGTGCCTTCCATTGCCTCGAGGTCGGGAACGGCGGGGCGGGTCGATACCGCCAGCCGTTCGAGCATCTGAACGAAGAGACCCGACAGCGGCAGCGTCGACCATTCGGCATTGGCCGTGACATGGAACAGGACGATGTTTCCCTGGCCCGCGTCCTTTCGGGTGACAAGCGGCGTGCCGTCGGCCAGCTGTGCTATGACCCGCGACGCCAGCGTCGGGTCGGGCTGGGCCATGACCTGGGCGCTAACCGCAACATCCTCGGGGATTCCGAGGCCATGGAATGGGCTTTCGGCATCGAAGGGGGCAAGGGCCTTGGGCTCGCCCCAGCTCATGGCGCCGCCGATGGACCGGCCCCCCGCGCGCAAGCGCACTGGCATCAGTGGGTCGAGCGCCTCGCGGCTGACATCACTGGCCGCCAGCCGCGGCCCGGCGAACCGCACCAGCAGGCCACCGTCCTCGACCCAGGCTTCCAGGTCCTCGGCCTCCAGCGCCGAAAGCGTGGCAACATCGGCGAGAACGATCACGTCGGGATTGGCCAGCAGCACGTCGGCCAGGGTGCCGTCGACCAGGTCCGCCGAGGGGGCCAGCGCCTGGCGAAGGTAGTGCAGCGGGTCCAGCAGTTCCAGTTCCTCGCGGTCGTTGCCGCCAGAGATCAAGGCCACCTCGCGCCGTTTCAGCGCATCGTCGGCCAGCGCCACCGCGCCGGCCGAGGGAACGCCCTGCACCTCGAAGCGGGTGATGCGATTGCGCAGTTCCGGAGGAAGGGAAAGCTCCAGCGTGGCGCGACCCTCGTCGGCGGCAAAACCCAGCGTCTCGCTCGCCAGCCGGCGTTCCACGCCAGCCGGGTCGGGCCCGATGGCATTGACGCGAAGCTCGGCGGTGCCAACGGTGCGGGCGCGCAGGGCCTCGAGCATGACGGTCCCATCCTCGAAGCGCGGCGGGGCCAGGCCATAGATGGGCCGGGGGCTTTCAAAGACGCGGACGATGCCGCGTGCCTCGAGCCCGGCCAGCAGGTCCGCTCGGCTGTCGCGGGCCACGCCATCGGAAAGCCAGAAAGTGTCGAAATCGCCTGAAAGGGCTTCGACCCAGTCCGCGATAGCCTCGCTTGCGGGGCCGTGCGGGCGCGGGACCAACCCGGCGGCCTCTTGTGCGACGGCCTGCGCATCACGGAAAACTGGCCCCTCGGCGGGCAAATCGGTCAGCTGCACCAATGCCGCGCGGCGCCCATCGCTGGCGGCATCCCGCAACGCGGCCTCGACCCGGTCCAGCCGCCGGGGCCAGTCGCGCGCATCGGCCCAGGTGCCATCGACGAGCACCAGGAGCGGTCCGCGCCCGGGCCGGTCGTCCTGCGGGTTCAGCACCGGCCCGGCAAAACCGAGGATCACTGCGGCCACCGCCAGCATCCGCAACACAAGCAGCCACCAAGGCGTCCGGTCGGTCTGGCTCTCATCGTCTGCAAGGCCCAGCAGCAGCGCGACGCCCGGAAACCGCCTCCGGGTTGGCGCGGGCGGCACGGCGCGCAGCAACAGCCAGAGAATCGGAAGGGCGATCAGACCCAGCAGCAGCCAGGGCGCGCCAAAGGCTATGGGCCCCAGCGACCACATCAGGCGTGCCGCTCCAGCGCCGTGTAAAGCCACAGCAGCGCTGCGGTGGCGCTTTCGCCGGTGTGGTGCGTGTGGAACTGCCAGCCGCTGAGGCGGGCCAGGTCAGCCAGCCGCGCCTGCCGCTCGGCCAGCCGGTCGAGGTAGCGCTCGCGCAGCTCGCCGGCCTTGAGAGTTTCATGCCGCATGGCGCCGGTCATGCTCTCGAAAATGGTGCGTCCGTCAAAGGGAAAGGCCTCCTCGGCGGGGTCCAGCACCTGCACCAGCGCCCCGCGGATATCGCGGTCAGCGGCCCGCGCCAGCGCCCGCTCGACCGCGTCCATGTTGCCCAGGAAATCCGACACGAAGACCGCGCGGGAATGGTGCAGCATCCCGTCGGCCACGGGCGCGCCGAAATCGTCCGGGTGATCCTCGCACAGCAACAATGCCATCTGCGCCGCCTGCGCCTCGCCCCGCCTGGGTGGGAGCAGGTTGCCGGTCAGCCCGACCCGCTCCCCGCCGCGCAGCAACAGGATCGCCGTGGCCAACGCCAGAACACGGGCCCGGTCGGCCTTGGTCACGCCGCCCTCGTTCGAGGTGAACGCCATCGAGGCGGACTGGTCCACCCATACCTGCACCGACTGGGCGATCTGCCATTCCTTGTCCTGCACGAACTGCGCATCGGACTTGGCGCTGCGACGCCAGTCGATGTGGCGGCGTTCGTCGTGATACTGCGCCGGGCGGTATTGCCAGAAGGTGTCGCCCAGCCCCGCGCGCCTGCGGCCATGGTCGCCCACGATCACCGTGGTCGCCAAGTGTTCGGCCTCGGCCAGAAGCGGTGGCAGGGGCGCGGCCAGCGCCTCGGCCCCGCCGCGCAGTGTCAGGGGCCGCTCGGTCACGCGGCGGCCTCGACCCGGGTGACCTGATCGGCAACCTGCGCGATGACGTTCGACAGGCTTTCGCCCCGGGCGCGGGCGGCGAAGGACAGCGCCATGCGGTGGCTCAGCACGGGGGCGGCCATGCGGCGCACGTCCTCGGCGCTGGGCACGAGACGGCCGTGCAGCAGCGCCTCGGCCCTGACGGTCATCATCAGGGCCTGCGCCGCACGCGGCCCCGGCCCCCAGCTGACAGTGTCGCGCACGATCCGCGGGGCCTTGTCGTCCTGCGGGCGGCAGCCACGCACGAGGTCCAGGATCATTTCGACCACCGCCTCGCCGATCGGCATGCGGCGCAGCAGGGTCTGGGCGTCCAGCAACTGCTGGGCGTTGAGGACACTGACCGCTTCGGCCTCGTCCACGCCGGTGGTCGCCATGAGGATGTCGCGTTCGGTGTCGCGGTCCGGATAGGGCACGTCTACCTGCACGAGGAACCGGTCCAACTGGGCCTCGGGCAGGGGATAGGTGCCTTCCTGCTCGATCGGGTTCTGGGTGGCCAGAACGTGAAAGGGTGGCGCCAGCCGGCGATGCGCGCCCGCGATGGTGACCTCCTTTTCCTGCATGGCCTGCAAGAGGGCGGACTGGGTGCGCGGACTGGCACGGTTGATCTCGTCGGCCATGAGAAGCTGGCAGAAGATCGGCCCTTCGATGAACTTGAAGCTGCGCGACCCGTCCGGCCCGGTTTCCAGAACCTCGGAGCCGAGAATATCGGCAGGCATCAGGTCGGGGGTGAACTGGATGCGGTTGCCTTTCAGGCCCATGACCGTTGACAGTGTGTCCACCAGCCGCGTCTTTCCCAGGCCCGGCAGCCCGATCAGAAGAGCGTGACCGCCGCAAAGCAGAGCGGCCATGGTCAGGTCGACGACGCTTTCCTGCCCGATGAAGCGGTGCGCGATGGCGGTACGGGCAGAGGCAAGGCGCTCGCCCAGCGCGTCCATTTCGGCGACAAGCTCGGCATCATCGGCCATGGCAAATTCTCCTGCAAAGACTATGTTCGGTGTATAGTGGAACAGATATCGCGCCGGGCACCAATGGCAAAGACAAACCCTTCTGACACCTCCGTGACCGTCTCGGCCGAGAACATAGCCTCCTCGGCGCGTGCCGCCACAAAGGGGCGCGGATTGCCGCCGGTGGACAAGTGGGACCCTCCCTTCTGTGGCGACCTCGACATGCGCATTGCGCGCGACGGCACCTGGTTCTACCTGGGCACGCCCATCGGACGGCCCGAACTGGTGCGACTGTTCTCGACCATCCTGCGCAAGGACGGGGATGACTATTTCCTTGTCACCCCGGTCGAGAAGGTCGGGATCACCGTGGATGACGCGCCCTTCGTCGCCGTGGATTTCGAACGCGAAGGCGATGCTCTTCGGTTTCAGACCAACGTGGGCGACGACGCGGTCGCGGGGCCGGAGCATCCCGTCCGCGTGACGCGTGATCCCGAGACCGGCGAGCCGTCTCCCTACGTTCTGATCCGCCGCAACCTCGAGGCGCTGATCGACCGCAAGTCCTTCTACCGACTGGTCGAAATCGGCGAAACGGCGCCGCACGACGGGCAAGAGTGGTTCGGCCTGCGCTCGCAGGGGGCGTTCTTTCCGATTATCCCCGCGGCCGACCTGCCCTAGGCGGCGACGGACCCCATGCCCCGCTTTTGCGCTAACCTGACGACGCTTTTCACCGAGGTTCCGCTGCTGGAGCGGCCCGCCCTGGCCGCCGAGGCGGGCTTCGAGGCGGCAGAGATACTGTTTCCCTTCGGCACGGATGCCACGGCACTGGACCGGGCGCTTGCCGGGGCCGGTCTGCCGCTGGTATTGATCAATTGCCCGCCATCCGACCCCCTCGACTCGCAAGGGCCGCGCGGGTTCGCCGCGGTGCCGGGCGAAGAAGCGGGGTTCCGCAAGGCGCTGACGCGCAGCCTGCGCTACATGGACATGCTGGGCGCGCGGCGGCTGAATGTCATGGCGGGCGTGGCAGATGGCCCCGAGGCGGCGGGCGTCTTCGCCGACAACATGGCCTGGGCGGCCGAGGCGGCAAAGGGCCGGCTCCTGACCATCGAGCCGACCAACCCCGCCGACCTGCCCGGCTGTTTTCTTGATGATTTCTCGGTCGCGCTGGCCCTGCTGGAGGAGATCGGCGCCCCCAACCTGGGCCTGCAATTCGATGCCTACCATGCCCATTGCATCACCGGCGACGTGCCGGGCACCTGGGAAGCGGTGGCCCCCTGGGTAAGCCATGTCCAGGTGGCGGGGGCACCCGACCGGCACGAACCGGCGGGCGGCGACATCGACTACCCGGCCTTCTTCCGGCAACTCGATGCCGGTGGCTATGACGGCTGGGTCAGCGCCGAATATTTTCCGCGCGGGGCCACGCAGGACGGGTTGGGCTGGTTGCCGGATTGAGCGCTTCCGCGCACTTTCATGCGGCCAGCGGCCGGGTGACGCGCTGCCCGGAGGCGGGCCTGCTGCTGGCGGGGCCTCCGGCGGCGGTATTTCGGGACCCAAAGAAGCCGGGACTCGGCTCAGACGCCAAGGCACATGTATTTCATCTCGGTGAATTCGTCGATGCCGTGGGACGACCCTTCCCGACCGAGGCCCGACTGTTTGACGCCGCCGAAGGGGGCGACCTCGGTCGAGATGATGCCGGTGTTGATGCCGACGATCCCGTATTCCAGCGCCTCGGCCACCTTGTAGACCCGTGAGATGTCCTTGGCGTAGAAATACGAGGCCAGCCCGAAGATCGTGTCATTGGCCATGGCGATGACCTCGTCCTCGTCGGTGAACCGGAACAGCGGCGCAAAGGGACCGAAGGTTTCATCAGTGGCGACCTTCATGTCGGTGGTCGCGTCACAAACGATGGTCGGCTCGAAGAACAGCCCTTCCAGCGCCTTGCCACCTGTCAGGACGGTGCCGCCCTTGGCGCGCGCGTCTTCCAGGTGGGCCTTCACCTTTTCCACCGCTGACGGTTCGATCAGCGGGCCAAGGTCCACACCCTCTTCCAGACCGTCGCCCACCCGAAGCGCGTCGACAGCTTCTTTCAGCTTCGCGGCGAAGGTGTCGTATATCCCGTCCTGGACGTAAATGCGGTTGGCGCAGACGCAGGTCTGGCCGTTGTTGCGGAACTTGCAGGCGATGGCGCCCTGCACTGCGGCGTCGATGTCAGCGTCGTCGAACACGATGAAGGGGGCATTGCCGCCAAGTTCCATCGAGCATTTCATGACCTGGTCGGCGGCCTGGCGCAGCAGGATGCGTCCGACCTCGGTGGAGCCGGTGAAGGTCAGTTTTCGCACGAGAGGGTTCTCGCAGAATTCCTTGCCCATGCCCGAGGCGTCGGTGCCGGGCACGACCGAGAAGATGCCCGCCGGCACGCCCGCCTCTTCAGCCAGCCTGGCCATGGCCAGTGCCGAGAGCGGGGTCAGTTCCGATGGACGCGCGACCATGGCACAGCCCGCGGCCAGGGCCGGTCCGACCTTGCGGGCGATCATGGCGATCGGAAAGTTCCACGGCGTTATCGAGGCGCAAACGCCCACGGGCTGGCGGATCACGGTGATGCGCTTGTCGGGCTGGTGGCCGGGGATGGTCTCGCCGTAAAGGCGCTTGGCCTCTTCGCCGAACCATTCGATGAAGGATGCACCATAAGCAACTTCGCCGCGCGCCTCGGCCAGCGGTTTGCCTTGTTCGGCGGTCATGATGCGGGCCAGGTCTTCCTGGTGTTCCATCATCAGGTCGAACCAGCGGCGCAGCACCTTGGCGCGATCCTTTGCGGTGCGGGCCGCCCAGGCGCGCCGCGCGGTGTCGGCCGCTGTGATGGCCTTGGCGACTTGCGCTCGGTCGAGGTCGGCCACGCGGGCGATGACATCGCCGCGCGCGGGGTTGGTGACCTCAAAGGAGGCGCCACCGGGGCCGTCGACCCAGTCGCCCCCAACGAAGGCCTGTTCGATCAACAGGTCGGGGCGGGAGAGAATGTCCTTGAGGTGCGTGCTGGCGGTCATGATTGGCCTTCTGGTACAAGTGTCGGGTCCAAAGGTATGGTCCTGGCGCCGTCGGGCCAAGGGGGCATTCTTCAAGGGCCGCGCGGCGCGTGGTCAGGCCGTGGACCAGCTGGGCAGGGGGTCATTCGGCGCCGGGCCGGCCGCATGAACGCCCCGGGCGATGGCGCGGGCCAGGCACGTCGCGGCGGCGTGGCCCAGCGCCAGCGTCTCGGGCGCCGGGTTCGTGAGGCGTCGCGCCCCGGTGCTGACGGCGAAGACCAGGTCCCCGTCCATCGGGGTATGCGACGGCACCAGCGCGCGGGCCAAGCCATCATGGGCGGCGGTGGCCATGCGCGTGCACTGGGCTTGGGTAAGCGTGGCGTCGGTGGCCACCACGGCGATGGTGGTGTTGCCGGGCGCTTCCATCTTGGTGGGATGGTGATCCGGAAAAGCCGAAGCAGGGCCGAGGCCGCCGAATTCCGCGCCCTGCTCGAAAGGGGCGGCCCAGAAATGGCGCGTTGCGCCCACGGTTGCGCTGCCAAGAGCATTCACGGCGACCAGCGCGCCGACCGCGTGCCCCGACTGCAGAGGCACCGAGGCCGATCCAAGCCCGCCCTTGAAGGTGGCAGTGGTGCAGCCCGTTCCCGCACCGGCGCTGCCGAGGGTAAAGGTTGGCGCGGCGGCATTCAGGGCGGCGCGACCGAGCGCGGGATAGGGATTTTCCTGCCAATCGTGATCGCCGCCCGCCATCAGGTCGAAGAGGATCGCGGCAGGCACGATCGGCACCCTGTGGGGGCCGACGGCAAAGCCGCGCCCCATGGCGCGCAAGCCCTCGGCGACGCCATCCGCAGCGGCGAGGCCGAAGGCGCTGCCACCTGACAGGACCAGGGCGTCGACCTGCTGCACCGTCTTGTCCGGGGCCAGAAGATCGGTTTCGCGGGTGCCGGGGGCGCCGCCCATCACGGCGACCCCGGCGGTGAAGGGGGCTTCGGCGGTCAGGACCGTGACGCCGGATTTCAACCGGTCATCCTGCGCGTTTCCCACCCGCAGCCCGGCCACATCCGTGATCAGGTTGCGTGCGCCCGCTGTCATCGGGCGTGGCCCCGGGGGCCGTTGGTTGCCGTGGCGCGATCGCTCATGCCCGTCACTGTGCGGCATCAGGCCGCCAATGACCAGCCATCCGTGCCCGAGCCTTGTCAGGCCTTTGGCTGGCCGGCATAGGTGATCCGCCGCAAGACCCATTCGAAGGGCCCGAGGGCAAAGCGCATGCGCCAGATCGCGACCAGGCCGATCAGGGCGATGGTGACGACAAGGGCGATGCCCGTCGCGGTGGCCCGGTCGACCGCGCCCCATAGCCCTAGGCCATATCCTGCGAAGATGGTCGACAGCAGGATGGACTGGCCCAGGTAGATGGTCAGGCTGGACCCGCCCGCCGCGAGGGCGCGGGACAGGATCGGGCCCGGCGGGCGGGCGATGGCGGCGATCAGGCCAAGGTAGCCGAGGGTTGCGACCGGCGCGACCGCGATGGCCAGGGCGGCGCCCGCAACGCCCGGCCCCCATTGCCAGGCCGCGGCGGCGCCGAAGCTGAGAACGATACCGGGGCCGAGGCACCAGCGGCGCGCCCGCCGCCAGAGCGGATGCGCCGCGTTGTCGATCATGCCCGATTTCACCGCCGCCAATCCCAGGCAGAACCACCCCAGCGCGGCGGTCCCCTGGACGATCAGGAAAGCGGGCAGGGTAAAGGCAAAGCCGATGGCCCGGAACAATATCGCCTCCGGGATTCCGCCCCCGGTCATGATCTCCCGTTCGAGGGCGACCAGGTCGGCCGGCGCGTCCGGGATCGACAGCAGGATGGGCGGTGCGATCGCCACCTGGACCAGCAGGAGCGCCACGCCGACGCGTAGAAGCCGGCCCGCCGACCAGTTTCGAAAGCGGTAGAGGACCGCGCCGGTCACCGCATAGATGACCAGGATGTCGCCGGGGAAGAACAGGCAGCCATGGGCGATGCCAAGGGCCAGCAGGCCGAGCATCCGGTTTCGATAGACGCGGCCGAAGGCCAAGCCGCGCCGTTCTGCCGATCGCATCAGGAAACCCAGTCCGACCCCGAACATGAAGGAAAACAGGCCGTAGGTCTTGAGTGTTGCAAGCCCGTTGACCAGCCAGAGTGTCACCGCGTCCGCGGGGGTGGCGCCGCCCGGATCGACAAAGCCCTGCAACGAGGAGAAGGCCATGTATTGCACGTTCACCACGACGATGCCGAACAGCGCCACGAGGCGCAGGTAGTCGGGCATGAGGGCGCGGCGGCTTTCGGTCATGGTTGGCATTCAATCTGGCGAAAAGGGAAATGCCGGCCAATCGGCCCGGCGATCACAATTCACCGCAGACAAGACCGGGCGGCAACAAAATTCTGGAATTCTGTTGCCCGCCTGCCTAATGAGAGAGCTGCGCGGGGCGCGATGGCGTCGCCCCCGATTTCCTGCGCCTTTCCGTCCTGAACGCCGGGACCTCTTTTAGCGAAGGGGGCCAGACATGGACCGTCCCGACTTCTACCGTTTTCATCAAGGTGACCGCGTGCTGCCGTTCGAGGCCGCCGAATACGAGGCGCGGCTCGCCGCCTTGCGCGCCGAGATGGAGGACAGCGGTATCAACGCCTGCGTTTTTACCTCGATGCACAACATCGCCTATTACTCTGGCTTTCTCTATTGCGCCTTCGGGCGGCCCTATGGGCTGGTCGTCACCGTCACCGACTGCGTGACGATCAGCGCCGGGATCGACGCGGCACAGCCCTGGCGGCGGTCCTTCGGGGACAGCATCACCTATACCGATTGGCGGCGGGAGAATTACTGGCGCGCGATCAAGTCCGTGACCGGTACGGGCGCGGCGGTCGGGATCGAGGCCGACCACCTTACGCTGGCGCAACGTGATCTTCTGGAGGATTTCCTGGAACCGGTTGTCACCCTGGATATCGCACCGGCCACCATGGCGCAGCGCATGCGCAAGTCGCCAGCCGAGATCGCGCTGATCCGCGCCGGGGCCGAGGTGGCTGATGCCGGCGGTTACGCGATCCGCGATGCGATCAGCGAAGGCGCGCGCGAGATCGACGTCGCCATGGCCGGCCGCGACGCGATGGAACTGGAAATCGCGCGGCGATTTCCGCATGCCGAGTACCGCGACACCTGGGTCTGGTTCCAGTCAGGGATCAACACCGACGGCGCGCACAACCCGGTGACGGCACGCAGTTTGCAGCGCGGGGATATCCTGAGCCTCAACACGTTCCCGATGATCTCGGGCTATTATACCGCGCTGGAACGCACCCTGTTCATGGGCGAGGTCGATGCCGCCAGTCTCCAGACATGGGAGTCCAATGTCGCTGCCCACGAATACGGCATGTCGCTGCTGAAACCCGGGGTGAGCTGTGCCGAGGTCACCGAGAAGATCAACGCCTTCTTCGCCGAACGCGACCTTCTGCAATACCGCACGTTCGGATATGGCCATTCCTTCGGTATCCTGTCGCACTACTACGGGCGCGAGGGCGGGCTGGAACTGCGCGAGGACATCGACACGGTGCTGGAACCCGGCATGGTGATCTCGATGGAACCGATGCTGACCATACCCGAGGGCCAGCCCGGCGCCGGCGGCTACCGTGAACACGATATCCTGGTGATCACCGAGGACGGAAACGACAATATCACGGGCTATCCCTATGGACCGGCTTTCAATGTGGTCGACTGAGGCGCCTCGGCCTGATGACTGGGATTGTTTCGGCGTGCGGGCCTGCTAGTCTGGGATAAAATCGATAGGATACCGTTTCTTATGCGCCATGCTTTCCGTCTCGTGATCCCGTTTCTGTCCGCGATGGCCCTTGCGGGGTGTTCCGGGGGGCTTGGCGGGCTGGTTCCGGGCGGTCCTGTCGACGGGTACGGCGCGCTGGAAGACGGCGATTATGCCCTGCCCCCGGTTCCCCCGGAGTACCTGCAGGGGGTCAACCGTCGCATGCCTGTCGTCTATGATGGCCCCGAGGAACCCGGCACCATCGTTGTCGATCCCCACGCGAAGTTCCTCTATTTCGTCGAGGGAGACGGCGGGGCCATGCGCTATCCCATTGCCGTTGGGCGCGCCGGGCTGCGGATGCGCAGTGACTCCACAGTGGGGATGAAGCGCGAATGGCCCGGCTGGACGCCCACGGCCAACATGCTGCGCACCCAGCCCGAGGTCTATGGCCCGTTCGCCGGGGGCGTCGAGGGCGGCTTGGCCAGCCCGCTCGGTGCGCGCGCGCTCTACCTTTACCAGAATGGACGTGACACCTTCTTCCGCATCCATGGCACCAATGATCTTCCGTCGATCGGAAACTCCGGCTCGGCGGGCTGTATCCGCCTGTTCAACCAGGATGTCATCGACCTTTATGAACGGGTCGAGAGGGGCGCGCGTGTGACCGTCCGCAGCTACGAGGAATCCGTCTCGGCCGAAGGCGAGGAACTGGCGAATCGAGGCGAGGAATTGCCACCCACCATCGTGGACCCCGAATCGATCTACGGCGCCACGGACGTGCCTGCCGACGATGCCGCGGCCCGCGGGGAGACCTGAGCGGGTGGGCATGGACGGTGCCCGGTGTGGCCCGTGCAGCGTGGCCGGGCTTGAAAGGGGATCGGTTTGACGGGCGGTGTCGGTCTCGACCTGATCGTGCCGGCGCTTGCGCTGGCGGCCATGGGCTGGTCCGTGCCCCGGCTGTTGTTCCACGTCTTTCCAGAGGGGGTGAAGCCGCTGATCCTTCTCGGCGTGTGTTCGGCCCTGGTCATGCTGGTGCTGGGGGTCGGCTTCTTCACGGTGCTTTACCTGGCGCAGGGCATCGACTGGGCAGCCCTGATGCGCGACGGCTGGATGGCCTTCCTCGGGCACTTCCTGAAGCTGGGGGCGATTTCGGCGCTGCTCTGGGGGCCGGTGATGCTGCTGGCGGTGGCCAGCCTGCCGAAGCGGTGGACGGACAAGGAATGGTAGGCCGGCGGACCCGGGAATGCGCCCGGATATGTGAATGGCCCTCATGGCGGGCTTTCCCCGGTTTCGATATGCTGTAAACAAGGCGGGTCGGCGGCAGGGCGGGCCCGTCCGGTACCCGCGGGTCGAGGAGGTGTTGAGAGATGAACTTTGTTCGGCTGCTCGTTTTCGGGTTCCTCTTCCTTAGCGTGGTCTATCTCTGCGTATCGCTCTATTCGCGGTCGGTTCGGCGCGAGAAGCTGGAGGCCGAATGGGAGGAGACCCGCCCCGAGGGCATTCACCGCGACGCCTTTGTCAAGGAGGGCATGAAAGAGTACGAGGCCAGCCTGAGACGACGACTGATTCTGCTGGTCTACGTCATTCCGCTGGTCCTCGTCGGTGCCATCATCTATTTCGTGAATTGAAAAGAGCCCGCCATGCGCAATATTCGCCGAGCGTTCCGCATCACGATATTACTCATCCTCGCCCTCTGGCTGCACTACGTGTTGCCGCAGCGCGATATCGCGCGGGTGACCTCGACCGAGGTCGTGCGCACCGATTTCTCGGGGCTCAACCGGATCTTCTTCGCGCAGACGGATACGGGGAACGTGGAGTCCGTCGCGCGCGATCTCAGGTTCATCAATGCCGAGCGCAAGCGGCCCTACTTGTTCAGCCTCGTCCGGGGCGGCAACCAGACCATGGTCTACCGCAACGAGGACACTGGCTGGATCTATCCGCCCTATTTCAAGTTCGACAGCGCCGACCTGCAGGCCGAGGCGGGGGCCGTGATCTCGACCGAGCCGCCGCATGACTGGGTGGTGATCACCCACTACGGATGGCGCATCCGCTGGCTTTCGATCTACCCCAACGCGGTGTCGATCCGGCCCGCCCCCAGCGAGGATTTCCGTCCGATCCCCTGGTCCAACATCGTGATATACGTGCTGATGCTGGCGGGGGTCGTGTTCGTGCGTGCCATGTGGCGGCAGTTCCGTGAACGCACGCTGGACCCGTTTGCCGACAGGGCCGAGGATCGGATCGACCACGTCCAGGCGGACCTGGCCGAGCGGCGCGGGCGTCTGCGGCGCTGGTGGGACGGCCTGCGCGGCAAGTGACCTGGCGGGCTGCGCCACTGGCGCAGGCATGTATGTCTCGCCGCCGCCTTTGGCGGCGCCTCGTGGATGGGGGTTCTGCCCCCGTCCGCGCCCTGCGCGGACTCCCCCGCGGTATTTCGAACCCAATGAAGCGTGACTACTCGCCGTAGGGAATCCAGATGGTCTTGACCTCGGTCGATTGCGCCAGCCAGGTCGCGGTGGGCCAGTCGCGGGTCCGTGAGTTGTTGACCCAAGTGCGTTTGAGGGTGGCAGCCGAGGCATGCTCGATCTCGGCGGACAGATCGCTCGAGGAGAAGGACCAGACCGCATCCAGCCCCGCATGGGCGGCCATGTGCGGGGCCAGCTCTGCATGATCGCCTGTCAGGATGTTCACCACGCCGGCGGGAAGATCCGAGGTTTCCAGCACCTGGTAGAAATCGGTCGCGGCCAGTGGGTAGGGGGCCGAGGCGACCGCTGTGACCCGGTTGCCGAGGGCGATGGCCGGGGCCACGGGTTCGATCAGTCCCATCAGCGGCCGTGCGTCGTCGCATAGCACACCGATATTGCCCAACGGTTCGTTCATGGCCAGCGCAGTGCCGCGCATGGGCACGGGCTTTGCGCGGTGGTCGTGCTTGTCCGCCCAGGCGGCCCATCTGAACAGGGTGCGGATCGCCTGAACCACCTCCTTGTCGCCCGAACGCCCGCCGGTCAGGTGGTTGATGCGAGCGGCGAATTCGTCTTCGCGGGCCGAGAGGTTCTCGGCGATGTAGTAAAGTATCTGCGCGCGGAGGTGGCCGGTGGTCCTGGACCATCCCCTGGCGGCATTCATGGCCTCGACCGCGTTGCGGATATCCTTGCGGTTGGCCAGCGAGGCATGGCCCAGCAGCTTGCCCGTGCGGGTATGGACGGGCCGCGAATAGCCGCCATCGGGGCGGGCCTGCTTGCCGCCGACATACAGCTTGGCGGTGCGGTCAAGGGGCGGGATCGGGTCGCCGTCATCGGTGGTGTAGGGCGCGATCTCGCGCAGGGGCCTGGATGACCCCTTGGGACGGGTATAGGCCATCAACCCTTCCCAGCCGCCTTCGCGGCCAAAGCCGCTTTCGCGCACCCCGCCGAAGCCGGCGGCGGCGTCGAAGAGGTTGGTGGCGTTGATCCAGACGACCCCGGCAGCCAGTTTCGGCGCGATGTCGAGGGCGAGGTTGAGATTTTCTGTCCACAGAGAGGCGGCAAGCCCGTAACGGGTGTTATTGGCCAGTTCCACCGCCTCGGTCGGGGTCCGGAAGGTGGTCGAGACGAGGACGGGTCCGAAGATCTCTTCCTGCATCAGCCGGTCTGCCGGCGACAGGCCGGTGATCAGCGTGGGCGGGTAATAGCAGCCCTGCGTGGGCAGGGGGCCGGGGGCGCGGTGGATGTCGCCGTTAGAACCTTCGACCATGTCGGTGATGGTTCGCAACTGCACCGGGTCGACAAGGGCGCCCACGTCGATGGCCTTGTCCAGCGGGTCGCCGACGCGCAGCTTGTCCATTCGGGCGCGCAGCTTGTCGTAGAAGCGCGGCGCGATGCCTTCCTGCACCAGAAGGCGCGACCCGGCGCAGCAGACCTCGCCCTGGTTGAACCAGATGGCGTCGACAAGCCCCTCGATGGCGCTGTCGATATCGGCGTCCTCGAAGACGATGTAGGGGGACTTGCCGCCCAGTTCGAGCGTCAGGGCCTTGCCCGACCCGGCGGTGGCCTCGCGGATGCGGCGACCCACGGTGGTGGAGCCGGTGAAGGCGATCTTGTCCACCTTTGCCGCGGTGAGCATTTCGCCCACGGCGCCATCGCCGGTGACGATGTTGACCACGCCCTTTGGCAGGCCCGCCTGACGGCAAATATCGGCGAAGAGAAGCGCGGTCAGCGAGGTATATTCGGCCGGTTTCAAGACAGTCGTGTTGCCCATGGCCAGAGCCGGGGCGATCTTCCAGGCCAACATCAGCAGCGGAAAGTTCCAGGGCACGACCTGGCCGCAGACCCCGACCGGTTCCTGGTCGGGCAGTTCCTCTTCCATCAACTCGGCCATGCCCGCGTGGTAGTAGAAATGCCGCGCGGCCAATGGAATGTCGATATCACGGCTTTCCCGGATGGGTTTGCCGTTATCCAGGGTCTCGAGTACCGCGAAAAGGCGGGCGTGTTTTTGCAGTAGCCGCGCGATGGCATAGAGGGCACGGGCACGCTTGTGGCCGTCCTTCGCCCATTTGGCCTGCGCCTTGCGGGCGGCGGCGACGGCGGCGTCCACGTCCGCCTGCGTGGCCTGCGTGACATGGGCCAGCACGTTGCCTGTGGCGGGGTTCTTCGCCTCGAAGGTTTCGCCCGGGTCGGTGAATTTCCCGTCGATGAAACAGCCGAACCGGTCGCCCATATCCACGAGCCATTCCAGCGCGGGAGCGGCGGATTCCGGGGCGGGGCCGTAGTCCATGGTTTCAAAGATGTCTTTGACTGTCATTTGAGCGCCCAGCTTCTAGGGTTCTTAATTAGCTTTCCACTATCCTTAAGGCGCTGAGCGGCCCAGCGCATGTCGTATTGCCAAGTATAGAGCAGGTCGCCTGATTGCTTGAGCTCAGACTCGTGATTGGACCATATGTGCTCAGCAACTCTTACAAGTGGCGCTTCACCCCCGAGGTCGCGCAAGGCGGTAACAACCCATTTCTCTAGATCTGTTTTTTGAGCCATCTTTCTACCCCATCGCATGTCGCCAGCCCACCGAATAGGCTCCGGTCAGGTGGTGTTCCAGCTGCCGTTCGATATCGCCCAGCAGGGATGAGGCGCCGAAGCGGAAGAGGTCCGGTTGCAGCCAGCGAACCCCAAGTTCGTCCTTGATCAGCGCCAGGTAGGTCAGCGCATCCTTGGCCTTGGAAATGCCGCCCGCAGGCTTGTAGCCGACCTTGAAGCCGGTGCGCGCCTCGTAGTCGCGGATCGCGCGGATCATGGTCAGCGTGACGGGCAGGGTGGCATTGACGCCTTCCTTGCCGGTCGAGGTCTTGATGAAATCCGCGCCCGCCATCATGCAGACCAGCGAGGCGCGGGCGACGTTGCGCAGCGTGCCCAGCTCGCCGGTGGCAAGAATGGCTTTCACATGTGCCTCGCCGCAGGCCGCGCGCATCTCGCGCATCTCGTCGTAAAGAGCTTGCCAGTTGCCTTGCAGAACATGGCGGCGGGTGATGACGATGTCGATCTCCTCGGCCCCGGCGGCGACACTTTCGCCGATCTCGGCGATGCGTAACCGATAGGGGGACAGGCCCGCCGGAAAGCCGGTGGACACGGCCGCGACGGGAATGCCAGAGCCGTGCAGGGCCTCCACTGCCGGTTCGACCATGTCGTGATAGACGCAGACCGCGCCTGTGGTCAGGCCCTGCATTCCCAGTGCGTCGATCATATCGGCGCGCATGGGCTGGCGGGCCTTGGCGCAGAGGCGGCGCACGCGCCCCTCGGTGTCGTCACCGGCCAAGGTGGTCAGGTCGATCAGCGAAATCGCCTTGCACAGCCAGGCTGCCTGGTAATCCTTTTTCAGGCTGCGGCGGCCCGGCAGGGTCGCGGCGCGGCGTTCGATGGCGCTGGTATTTGCCTGCACGGCGCGTACCCAGGACAGGTCCAGCTCCATTCCCGCGTTGCGGGGTTCATGGATCTGCGGCAGCTGCGCGCTGTCGCTCGTCACGTGGCTGTCGGTGGTCTGCAAAGGGATCTCCCATCGGTGGTCAAAGCCTGTCACGGGGGGCGGAACGTGGCAAGATGTGGCGCGGCGTCAGGGCTGGATCAACTGTTGGCGTCGGGCACGCCGGAATCGCTGCGGTGTCTGGCCATGGGCGGCAAGGAACAGCTTGTGAAAATGCGACAGGTTGGGAACCCCGCAATCGGCGGCGATCTCGGCCAGGCTGTCCTCGCTGCCCAGAAGGCGGGTGGCGGCATGGGCCATGCGCCGGGCGTTGACGTAATCCGACGGGGTCTGGCCGAGGTGGCGCCGCATCGTCCGGGCCACATGTGGGTGGGCGCGGCCCGCGGCGCGGACCAGCCCGGCCGCCCCCTGGCGAAAGATCTCCGGCTCCTGCGCGGCGCGGCAGGCGCGGTGCAGCCAGGCGGGCGCCTCGGGCGGGATGCCCGCGGGGGGCTGCGCCAGATCAGCCAGCAGCGGCAGCAGGAAGGCCTCCAGCGCCAGAGCGCCGCGCGGCGCGCGTTCCAGGCGCAGCGCGGCGTGGTTCACCTCGACCATGCGGCGCAGGTCCAGATGATGCCGGGACGGTTCGGGTGTCAGGGACCAGAACCCTGTGCCGGTCAGGGCCGGGTGGCGCGCACCCAGCGCGTTGATCGCGCTGTCGCGGATCGAAAGTGACACGACCATGGAGGCCTCGCCCCGGCCTTGCAGGCCATGGGCATCGCCGGGGCGCAGGAAGAGCATGTCACCCTCGACCAGGTCCTCGCGCCGGTCGGGCAGGTGGTGGCGCACCTGCCCGTTCTGCACCCAGAGCAGTTCGTGAAAGGCATGTCCGTGCAGGTGACGCGGCCGGCGCGGCGTCAGTTCCGCCCGCACCAAGTGGTGCGTTGCCCCGGGGGCGAGCCCCTCGGGAAAGGCCAGGACATGGGCGCGCGCCTCGGTCATGTGGGGATTATGCCATGCTTCGGGGCCGGGCGCAGCAGCGGATCGCGCGGCCTCAGTCACCCATCTTGCGCGACAGGAACCGGGGCAGCTTGTCGGCGTTCGAACCCTCGGCCGGCGCCGCCCCGGCCCCGGGCGACGTGTCCGCGCCGCCAGCGGCGGCACTCATGGCCTTGATCCCGGCGATGCCGGATTCGCCCAGCGGCACTGCCGCGAAGGGCCCGCCCAGCCGGGTGAAGCCCATGTCGTCGGGCGCCGGGCGCGGGGCGCCGGCCTGCAACGCCCCGGCCCAGTCCTCGGCATTGTCTTGAGGTCGGAAGCCCAGGAACGCGGCGCGGTCGTTGTTGACCGGCGCGCGCGTGTTGGCGGAAATCCCGTAGACGGTGGCGAAGCCCGTCACCGGCGCCTCCACGGCGCGAAGGACAAGCTGGCGCAGGTCGTCGTAGCTCAGCCAGGTCTGCAATGCGCGCAGGTTCTGCGGCTCGGAGGTGCACGAGAAGATGCGCAGGCACACGGCCTCCATCCCGCGCTTTTCCCAGTACATGCGGCCCAGGTCCTCGGCAAAGCACTTGGCAAGCCCGTAGAACGTGTCGGGCCGGTGCGGGGCGTCCAGTCCGATCCCGGCCATTGTTTCATGCATCCCCACGGCATGAACGGACGAGGCATAGACGATCCTCCGGGCACCGTGCTGCCAGGCAGCCTCCCAGACGTTGTAGGACGATATGTAATTCGGGCCCAGAAGCTCCTCGAAGGGGCGTTCATCGACGATGGCGGCGAAATGGACGACCATGTCGGCCCCCTCGACCAGGGGCCCGAAGGCGGCCATGTCGGACACGTCAACCTGCTCGAATCGCTCATTGGGCAGAAGCGTGTCGGGCGAAGGTTGGATGTCGACCGACAGCAGTTCCTCGGCCTGACCGGCCAGGGTTTCGCGGATCTGCATGCCAAGAGCGCCGCAGGCCCCGGTGAGAACGATCTTCTTCATGTCGGCCCTTTCCGTGATGGTCCCGCCGAGGCTGGGGCGCGGCGCGGACAAGGTCAAGTGGCGGGGGCGGGCGCGGCGGGTTCCGGCCGCTGGCCCGGCTCAGTCCCGGTCCGGGCGCAGTTCCGAGACGAAATCGTAGAAATCCGATCGGTAAAGGCCGCGCGTGAATTCCACCGGGCGGCCGCTGTCGAGGTAGCCGGTGCGGTCGATCCTCAGGATCGCGGTATTCTCGGGCAGGCAGAGCAACTCGGCATCCGGTCCAGTCACGTTCACGGCAGTCACCCGCTGGATGGCCCGGCCAGGGGCCTGTCCGCGGCGGCGCAACACCTCGTAGAGCGATATTTCCACCGCTTCGGGGTCGGGCAATACATCGGCGGGCAGCGAGGACCGTTCGATTGCCATGGGCGTTCCATCGGCGCTGCGCAGACGTTCCACCCGCGCGACCTGGCGCGCGGGCGACAGTCCAAGCGCCATCATCTCGTCGGGGCTGGGGGCATGAAGACCCCTGTTGAGCAACCGGCTGGTCGACACGCGCCCGCGGGCCTTCATGTTCTCGGTAAAGGAGATGAGGGTCGAAAGGGATTGCTCGGTCCGCGGTGCGGTGCCTGTCACGAAGCTGCCCGCCCCCCGGCGCTGCGCGATCAGGCCTGAGCGGACAAGTTCGGCCACGGCCCGGCGCACGGTGACGCGGCTAACATCGGCCAGGTCGGCCAGATCGCGCTCGGCCGGCAGTTTCTGGCCCTCTCGCAGGGTGCCGCCATTGATGGCATCGGCGATGTGGCGCGACAATTGCAGATAGCGCGGCCCCGCTCCGGGCTCATGCCAGGCGGCGGCTGCAAAGAGGGTATCGGCACTGGCGCTCACGTCGGACCTGTCCATTGCTATGGTGGGATAATAGCAAACCCCACCGGGTCAAGCTCTTTCGCGCCGGCGAGCGGCCCCGGCGGCCGGTCACAGGTGGCTGCGGTAGGCGTTCCATTTCTCTTCGTTGGCGCAGACGAACCGGTAATAGGCGATATCCTCGAGTGCCGCCGCCGCTTCGTCGTCCAGGATCACCTTGCAGGCCGGGTGCAGCTGTATCGCCGAGGCGCTGACGCGCGATGTCAGAGGCCCCTCGACAGCGCGGGCTATGACCTGTGCCTTGGCGGCGCCGCAGGCCAGCAGGATCAGCTCGCGGCTGTCGAGGATCGTGCCAACGCCCATTGTCAGGGCGCGCTTGGGAACGCGCGCCGCGTCGCCGCCGAACATGCCGGCGTTCTGGTCGCGGGTGGTCGGGGTCAGGATCTTGTCGCGCGTGCGCGAGCGGAAGGCCGAAAGCGGCTCGTTGAAGCCGATATGGCCCGCGGCGCCTATTCCCAGCAGTTGCAGGTCGATACCTCCGGCGGCGGCGATCCGCGCCTCGTAATCCCGGGCCGCCTGGCCAAGGTCCGTCGCCATGCCGTCGGGCAGGTGGGTGCGGGCACTGTCAATATCGACCCGGTCAAAGAGATGATCGGCCATGTAGGACGCATAGCTCTGCGGGTCCTCCGGTGGCAGTCCGACATATTCGTCCAGGTTGAAGGTGGTGCAGCGGTCAAAGCGCGCGCCGCCCGTTGCCAGGTGGTCATAGACCTCTTCCATCGTGCGCCCGGTGGCAAGGCCGAGCACCATGTCGGGCGTTGCCTCCAGCCGCGCGCCGATCAGTTTGGCGGTCAGCGCCACGGCATCGGCGCGGCTCTTGCAGGGCAGGACTTCCATCAGGTTACCTCGGGGGACAGGGGGTGCCGCCGATCGACACGTCGGTGAGTGCGAGGCCGGCGTCGAATTGCAGGACATCCGCGTGGGCGCCGGGGGCCAGACGACCGATGTCGGCCCGGCCGAGCCAGTCGGCGGGCAGGGTTGAAAGCCGCCGCGCCGCCTCGGCCAGCGGCAGGCCGAGGCCAACGAGATTGCGCAGCGCGACATCCATGGTCAGAGCCGATCCGGCCAGCGTTCCATCGGCCAGCCGCATGGCCCCGCGGGCCTTGATCACCGCATGGGCGCCCAGCCGGTAGGGGCCGTCGGGCATCCCCGCGCCCGCGGTCGCGTCGGTCACGCCGTAGAGGTTCGGGATCGCTCGTCGGGCGGCCAGGATGGCGCCGGGTTCCACATGGATCAGGTCAGGGATGATCTCGGCATTGGCGGCATGGGCCAGCGCGGCCCCGGCCAGCCCGTTGTCGCGGTGGGACAGGGGGCTCATGGCATTGAACATGTGGGTCACGCCGCAGCCGCGCGCCAGGGCGCCCCGCGCCGTGGCATAGTCACATAGCGAATGGCCCATTTGGGCGCGGATGTCCAAGCTGCGCATGGCGTCCTCCAGCGCTTGATCTGGGTCCATCTCGGGGGCGAAGGTCATTGCGAGGACCGGTGCGATTGCGGCCCAGGCGCGCAGTTGGTCCGGATCCGGCGGGGTGGCATGGGGCGGCTGGGCGCCGAGCTTTTCGGGATTGATGAAGGGGCCTTCCAGGTGCGCGCCCAGGATGCGGGCGCCCGTCGGGGCGGGCCGTTCCATACAGGCGGCGACGGCCTCGAGAAAGGCTGTAAGGTCGGCCTTCGGCGCGGTCACGGATGTGGGCAGCATCGAGGTCGTCCCATGGCGGGCATGCAGCAAGGCGGCCCCACGGATTGCCGTGTCGCCCGTCATCATGTCGTGGCCGCCGCCGCCATGAACGTGCAGGTCCACGAAGCCGGGCAGGATGTAGGGCGCGGTCGGGGTCTCGACCGCCTGCCCCTCGATGGCGGTGATCCGGTCGCCGCAATGCAATGTGCCCTTTATCCAGCCTGTTTCGGTCAGGATGCAGCCTGTCAGGCTGCGCGGCGGTGTGGCATCTTTCGGGGTCATGAAAGCTCCGTCACGAAGTCCCAGCGGTCGCCGCGAAAGGTCGACCGCGTCAGTTCGACCGCGCGATCGGCGGCGGTATAGCCGATGCGCGTGATCAGCAGGCCCGGGGCGCCGGGGGCCACGTCCAGCAGGTCAGCCATGCCGGGGTCGATGGCGACGGCGGTCAGCCGCTGTACGGCACGAACCGGGCGCATCCCGCACGTCGCCATGGTTTCATACAGAGAGTCCGAGATCAGCCGGGGGTTCGCCAGCGCCTCTGAAAGCACGGTCGTTGCCTCCACGGCGAGGGGCTGGCCGTCGGCGGACCGCAGCCGGGTCATCCGCGTGACGGGCGCGTTCGGCCCGAGACCGAGCGCGATGACCTCTTCCGGGGTAGCGCGGCCCCGGCCGCTGGAGATGACGCGCGAATGCCCGGTCATGCCGCGCGCGGCCAGGTCCTCGGAAAAGCTGGTCAGCACCGAAAGCGGCTGTGAGAAACGCCGGGAAACGAAGGTGCCGGCGCCGCGCCGCTGCTCGACCAGGCCGCGCTCGCCCAGGTGCTTGATCGCGCGCCGCACGGTCACTCGGCTGACCCCGTGCATTTCGGCCAGGCTGCGTTCGGGCGGCAGGGCTGTGCCGGGGGCAAGCTCGCCATCCTCGATCCGGCGCATGAGCCCTTCGGCCAGCAGCTTGTAGCGGGCCTGTCTGGGCAGCGTGATGTCGGTCATGGGCCGGACCCCGTGGGCAGGCCCTTTTCGGTGCGCCAATTGTTGGCCGCCATGATCCGCAGTCCGTCGAGGGCGTTGCCGCGCGCGGGCACGACCCGGGCCCGCAGGTCGGCCGCAAGGCGTGGCGTCATGACGTTTGACAGGCCGCCCAGCACGGCGAGGGGCTGACCCGAATCGATGGCGCGCACGGCGCAGGACAGCTCTGTCCCGGCGGTCTCCAGCAGGTTCCGTGCGACCGCGTCGCCGGCCTCCGCCGCTTCGATGACGCGCGGTGCCAGGGAGGCGAAGCGCGTGGCGTCGGCCTGCGCCAGCCAGACCTGGATCGTGTTGAAGTCGCTCCCCACCTCCTCGCGCAGCGCGTCAAACAGGGCGCTGCCCATGGGGTGACGTCCGTCCAGGTGGCGGGCCAGCAGGGCCACGGCCCGGTTGCCGAGCCAGCCGCCGCTGCCTTCGTCCCCGATCTTGTAGCCCCAGGCGCTCGAAGAGGCGACAGCGCCCTGCGCGGATAGGGCATATGCGGCAACGCCGGTGCCGACTGCCAGAACGATGCCGGGGCGCCCGTCGTGGGCCCCCACGAGCGCCGCGAAGCCGTCGGTCACGATGGATATCTCGGACGCGCCGACCGGGTTGGCTGCACGGAATTCGGCTTGTCTGTGTGGCGATCGCCCCCCGGCAAAGCCACACCACAAGCGCGCGCCCTCAATCGGCATGCCGGTTTTGTCCGACAGCTCGGCGAGGCCGCTGGCAACGCTGCGCCAAGCCGACTCGACGCCGTAGGTCAGGTTCGAGGGACCGGCACTGGCCTCGGCCAGAACGCCCCCGTCATCGGCCAGGGCGCGCAGGCGCGAACCTGTACCGCCGCCGTCGATCACGACAAGGGGGACATGGGATACCATCGGCCGCGCGCCTTTCCTGCACTGGCGGGTTCGATCCAAGCGTAGCCAATGGAATACCCAATGACAATACCAAAATGTCGTTTGGTATTATATATTGCAAATTGGTCTTGCTATTGGAGTTAATGTTCGAGAATGTCGGGGAAGGAACGATTCGCCGCCCTCCACGCTGTTCCTGGCGGCGGGGCGGCCCGGTCGCTCTTGATTGCCTTGGTGTGCACCTGGCGCATGCCAACGAGGCGTCACGGGGTACAAAGACGCCAGGCCACAACAAAGGGAGTGCGAGATGACGCGCATCATGAAGACCACCACGGCCACCCTGGCGCTATGCGTTGCCGGGGCCGCGGCCTTGGCGCAAGAGGCCACGCTCACCATCGAAAGCTGGCGGTCCGAGGACCAGGCGATCTGGGACGATGTCCTGATCCCCGCCTTCGAGGCCCAGCACCCGGAAATCGATGTCCAGTTCACGCCGACCTCGCCCACGGAATACAACGCGGCGCTGAACGCGCGGCTCGACGGAGGTACTGGCGGAGATCTGATCACGTGCCGGCCCTTCGACGGATCGCTCGCGCTTTACCAGCGTGGTCAGCTGTCCGACATCTCGGACCTCGACGGGCTGGACAACTTCCCGGACTTCGCCAAGGCCGCCTGGCAGACCGACGACGGAAGCGCGACATTCTGCGTGCCCATGGCCTCGGTCATCCACGGTTTCATCTACAATGCCGAGGCTTTCGAGGAACTGGGCCTGGAAGAGCCGGAGACCGTCGAGGACTTCTTCGGCGTTCTTGACGCCATCCAGGAGGACGGCACGTACACGCCGTTGGCCATCGGCTCGGCCGATCAGTGGGAAGCGGCCACCATGGCCTATACCAACATCGGGCCGACCTACTGGAACGGCGAGGAAGGCCGCCAGGCCCTGCTCGACGGGTCAGCGGAGTTCACCGATCCGCAGTTCGTCAAGCCCTTCGAGGTGATGCAGCGCTGGAACGATTACATGGGCCGTGCCTATCAGGCGCAGGGCTATACCGACAGCCAGAACCTTTTCACTTTGGGCCGCGCGGCGATCTACCCGGCCGGCTCGTGGGAGATCGGCGGCTTCAACCAGCAGGCCTTCTTCGAGATGGGCGCCTTTCCACCGCCCGTCGAGGCCGCGGGTGATACCTGCTACATCTCGGACCATACCGACATCGGCATCGGAATGAACGCGGCAAGCGACGACCCCGAGGCCGCGCGCACCTTCCTTGAGTGGGTCGCGAGTGCCGAGTTCGCCGAGCTTTACACCAACCAGCTTCCAGGCTTCTTCTCGCTCTCGAACGCGCAGTTCGATGTCGAGGATCCACTGGCACAGGAGATGATCTCGTGGCGGCAGGAGTGCGAGAGCACGATCCGGGTTGCCCACCAGATCCTGTCGCGTGGCGAGCCCAACACATGGAACAACATGTGGGGTGTCAGCTCCAACGTGTTCAACGAGGCCTCGACCCCGCAAGAGGCCGCGCAGACCCTCCAGGCAGGTCTGGAGTCCTGGTACGAACCGCAGCAGGACTGATCCGTCCGCTCTGACAAGCCCGCCCCCACCAACCGTGGGGGCGGGCGCCCCAGCCGCGCCAAAGACGGAGGACCGGACGTGTCCGACCCAACGACAGACAAGCCCGAGGGCGTGCCGACCCGCCCCGCAGGCCGCCGCAAGCGCCGCCGGGCCGCGGGCGCGCATATCTTCGTCTTCCTGGCGCCTGCGCTGCTGATCTATACCGTCTTCTCGATCTACCCGCTGATCGAAAGCCTGCGCCTGAGCCTTTTCGACGGGCTGGAGGATGGCACCGCCGTCTGGGCGGGTCTCGACAACTACGCCACGCTGCTTTTCGATCCCAACTGGGCGACGCAGTTCTGGCGGGCGTTCTGGAATAACCTGGTCCTCTTCTTCATTCACATGGTGGTGCAGAATCCGCTCGGGCTGCTGCTCGCCGCTCTGCTCAGCCTCGCGCCGCGCTTCGGCTCGGCCTACCGCACGCTGATCTTCGTGCCCACGCTGCTGTCAGTGGTCATCGTCGGCTTCATCTGGGAGTTGATCCTCTCGCCGCTCTGGGGTGTGTCCGAGACGCTGCTGGGCACCATTGGCCTGGCCTGGCTCTACCAGCCCTGGCTGGGGCTTGAATCCAGCGCGCTGGCGACGGTGTCACTGATCTCGGTCTGGCAATACGTGGGCATCCCGATGATGTTGATCTACGCCGCGTTGCTGTCCATCCCGGACGAACTGATCGATGCCGCGCGGGTCGATGGACTGGGCGGCTGGTCGATCTTCTGGAAGGTCAAATTGCCGCTGATCCTGCCGACCCTCGGGATCGTCGCGATCCTGACCTACATCGGCAACTTCACGGTCAGTTTCGACCTGATCTACTCGATCCAGGGGTCGCTGGGCGCGCCCAACTTCTCGACGGATGTCATGGGCACCCTTCTGTTCCGGACCTTCTTCGGCCAACAGCTTCAGGTCGGGGATACCCACATGGGCGCGACGATCGCCAGCATGATGTTTTTCATCATTCTGGTGGGGGTCACGATCTACCTGGCGCTGGTCCAGCGCCGCTTGCAACGCTACGAGATGTAGGGGACCGAGATGACCGATACCGCATCCAGCAATCGCGCGCGGGCCAGCCGCGCCAAGGGTGTCTCGACACGGGTCGCCGTGCACGGGGTGCTGGCGGGCTATACCCTTATCGCGATCTTCCCGGTGGTTCTGGTGATCCTGAATTCCTTCAAGAACCGGCGCGGCATCTTCACCGACCCGCTGGGCCTGCCCGGCGAGGGAACCTTCAGCCTTGAAGGTTATGCAACGGTCCTGACGCAGGGTGATTTCGCGACTTATTTCTCGAACTCGTTGATCGTCACGGTCACCGCGTTGTTCCTGATCCTGCTGCTGGGCGCCATGGCTGCCCACGCGCTCGCCGAATACCGGTTCCGCTTCAATACACTGCTGGGCATCTACCTGATCCTGGGGATCATGGTGCCGATCCGGCTGGGCACCGTGGCCATCCTGGAGCTGATGGTGGACCTGAACCTGGTCAACACGCTGCTGGCCCTGATCCTGGTTTACACGGCCCAGGGGCTGCCGGTGGCCGTCTTCATCCTGACGGAATTCATGCGCACCCTGTCGCGCGACATCAAGGACTGCGCGCGTGTCGACGGGCTAAGCGAATACCGCATCTTCTTCGAGGTGGTCGTGCCGCTGATCCGGCCGGTTCTGGCAACGGTCGCGGTGTTTTCCATGATCCCGATCTGGAATGACCTATGGTTCCCGCTGATCCTCGCTTCGGGGGATGCCACCAAGACCGTGACCCTGGGCGTGCAGCAGTTCATCGGGCAATACACGGTGAACTGGAGCGCGGTGCTCGCCTCTCTCTCGATCGCCATCCTTCCCGTCCTGGGGCTTTACGCCCTGTTCTCGCGCCAGCTTATCGCCGGCATCACATCGGGCGCCGTCAAGGGCTGACCCCGCACCACCCGGAGGTTCGAAGAAGTGTCCGAACTCACGCTACAAGACGTCCGCAAGTCCTATGGCGAGGCCAAGGTGATCCACGGCGTCGACCTGCAAATCAAGGACGGTGAATTCGTCGTCTTCGTCGGCCCTTCAGGCTGTGGCAAGTCCACCCTGTTGCGCATGATCGCGGGGCTGGAATCCATCACCGGCGGTGATGTCGTCATCGGCGGCGAGCAGGTCAATGATATCGCCCCCGCCGACCGTGGCATCGCCATGGTGTTCCAGTCCTACGCGCTTTACCCGCACAAGGATGTCTACGGCAACATGGCCTTTGCCCTGCGCCACGCGGGCGAGGACAAGGCCGTGATCGAAGACCGGGTCCGCAAGGCCGCGGATATCCTGGGGCTTCAGGACTTGCTCAAACGTCGGCCCAAGGAGCTTTCGGGCGGCCAGCGCCAGCGCGTTGCCATCGGCCGCGCCATCGTGCGCGATCCGGAGATATTCCTGTTCGACGAGCCTCTGTCGAACCTCGACGCGGCGCTGCGCGTGCAGATGCGGGTGGAAATCCTGCGGCTTCATCAGCGGCTCGAGACCACGATGGTCTATGTCACACACGATCAGGTCGAGGCGATGACCCTGGCCGATCGCATCGTGGTGCTGCGCGACGGCCGGATCGAGCAGGTAGGTACGCCGCTGGAACTCTATCATCACCCCGAGAACCGCTTCGTCGCGGGCTTCATCGGGTCTCCTAGGATGAATTTCCTGGCGGCCGAGCGTAGCGGCGACGGCACCACGGTTACGACCCAAGGCAGCGCCCCCATAGAGGTTCCGGTCTCGCCCCGGGACACGCAGGGCCCCGTGACGCTGGGTATCCGGCCCGAGCATGTCGAGTTGGTCGCGCCAGGGGCGGGCGATCTGGACGCCCGTGTCCTTGTGGCCGAGCGCCTGGGCGGCGAGACGTTCCTGCATTTCGATCTGGGTGACGAGGGGGACTTCGTGGTCAAGACGGATGGCGGCGCCACCCACCAAAGCGGCGACACCGTGGGCCTGTCCTTTCCGCCCGAGGCGCTGCATCTCTTCGATGCCGAGGGCATGGCTTTCGCGCCGCGCGAACGGCACGCCCTGATCGGCTGACGCAAAGGACCATTCCATGCCCAGCAACACCGACGACCTTCGCGCCCTCGTCTCAGAAGGGCGCAACCCGAACAGCGCGGACCTGGATCGGCTGTCGTCGCGCCAGATCGTCGAGGTGATGAACACCGAGGATGCAGGGGTCGCGTCCGCGGTCGGGTCCGAACTGGACGCCATCGCGGCTGCCGTGGATCGCATTGTCGCGGCGTTCCGCGCCGGGGGACGGCTGATCTACATCGGCGCTGGCACCAGCGGGCGGCTGGGTGTGCTGGATGCCTCCGAGTGCCCGCCGACCTATTCCGTGCCGCCCGGCATGGTGATCGGCCTGATCGCGGGGGGGGATCACGCGATCCGTCATTCGGTCGAGGATGCCGAGGATGACCACGCGCAGGGCGCGGCGGATCTGGACGGGGTCCGGGTCGGTCCCGACGACGTGGTCGTGGGCATCGCGGTCAGCGGCAAGACCCCCTACGTTCTCGGCGCGCTGGACCGGGCGCGGGCGGTCGGGGCGGGCACCGTGGCGCTGTGCTGCAACCCCGGCGCCCCGGTCACCGAGATTGCCCAGATCGCCATCTGCCCGGTCGTCGGCCCCGAGGTCCTGACCGGCTCGACCCGGCTCAAGTCAGGCACGGCGCAGAAGATGGTGCTGAACATGCTGTCGACCGCCAGCATGGTGCGGATCGGCAAGAGCTATGGTAACCTGATGGTCGATGTCGCCATCTCGAACGACAAGCTGGCCCGACGCGCTGCGGGCATCGTTCAGGATGCCACCGGCTGCACCGCCAACGAGGCCGAAGCGGTGCTGGCTGCCAGCGGCGGCAAGGTGAAACTGGCGATCCTGATGCAGATCAGCGGTCGCGACGCCGAAACCGCGCAGGCGCACCTGGAATCTGCGCGCGGTGTTTTGCGCGACGCGCTGGCCGCCGGCGAACCCTAGCCTTCATGCCCCTTGAGGCGGACTTCGTCTGCGTCCGGTTTTCCCGGACGCCCCCGATTGCAGGTTGCAGGGTGTTCGGAGCGATGGGCTCGCGAGGCAGCGAGGCCGCCAGCCGGGGCCGACCGGCCCCCGGTCGATCGGAGCGCTGCGGGGGCAAAGCAGGGTAACACCGGCGCGAGGGGTTTAAATGCAGCAGAACATGCATAACTTCTAATATGACACGCGACCAAGCGAGGAGCGATCATGACGGACAAGAGCAAGAGCATAGAAAACCTGCAGACAGCACTGGCGATGGAGTTGACCGCCGTCAATCAGTATTTGCTGCACGCACACACCCTAGAGGATTGGGGGCTCGACAAGCTGGCAAGCCGCATGCGCGAGGAGATGCAAGAGGAACTCGGCCATGCCGGGCAGTTCATTGACCGCATCATGTTTCTTGGGGGCACGCCCGAGTTGAGCGCGACAAAGACACCCAAGATGGCAGAAGACCTGAAAAGCCTCTTCGAGGCTGACAAGACAGAGGAAAAAGGGGCCATCGAGTTCTACAGCAAGGCAGCGCAAGACGCGGCCGGGGCGAACGATATCGGAACCCGTTCCCTGTTCGAGACCATCGTGATGGACGAAGAGGGCCACTGGGACTGGCTCGACCGCCAGCTTGCGACTTTGAAGCGGATGGGCGAGCCGGCTTTCATGTCGATTTACATGAGCGGACAAAGCGCGGGTGGCCAAGACGCCTAGCGCCGCCCGAAGAGCTGTGCCGCGTCATCCAGGCAGCCGGATGCTGCCGGTGTGTGCCTTGACGGCAAAATCCTCTCTCGCACTGGTTGAACCGGCTGCATGACGCTTGACCACAGTGTCCGATCACACCGGATGAAAGGAGCAAACATGACCGAGAAAGAGCAATATATCGAAAAGGCAAAGGCAAAACTGGATCAGTGGAACGCCGAAATCGACAGGGTTCAGGCCAAGGCCAAAGCCGCCGAGGCGGACGCGAAAATCGAATACCAGAAGCAACTCGAAGAGATGCGCGTCAAGCGCGATGAAGCCGAAGCCAGGTTGAAAGAGCTTCGTGACGCCAGCGATGACGCCTGGACCGACATGAAGGCCGGGTTCGACAGGGCCTGGGACAGCCTTTCCAGCGCCTTCGACACTGCCATGGCCCGTTTCAAGTAGGACGCCATTCGCAGGGTTCCGTGAAAGGGTTCGGTGCCGCGCGGCGTGCAATCTGTTTGCACCAAGAGCCACGGCACAGGACTTGTCCGCCTTTGCCACCGACAGAACGGGGGCGCGCCTGACTGGGCCGCCCCTGTGTCGCCTAGGTGCTTCACAGCAAGATGAAGAATTCCACCTCGGGGCGCAGAATGATCTCGGCATCGCCGGGCACTGGTCTGCGTCGTCAACCTCCAAAGAGCCCGTTTTCCTTGGCTCCCCCGGGCAATGACACCGAGTCTAGCCGTCGCGCGGCGCTACGCTGTCGCCCCCGGCCAGCCCCGCCGAGGGGTAGAGCACGACGCGATCCCCTTCGTCCAGACCGCTTCGGACCTGCGCGACGACCCCGTTGTTGCGGCCCAGTTCGACCTGGGTGAGCCGGGCGATGCCCCCGTCATCAACCGCAAAGACCGCCCAGCCGCCACCATCGCGGAACAGGGCCGCACTCGGCACCCTCAGCGTGCTGTCGCTCTGCCAGATGACGATCCGGGCCTCGACGCGAAAGCCGTGCCCAAGGCTGGCGCGCGCTTCGGCCGGAGTGTCGAAGCGCACGTCAACGCTGACCCGCTGTTCCTCGACCCCAAGGGCGGACACCTTGGTGATCGCCGTGGGTGCGATGCGGGCGACCGTGCCATGCAGGGTTGCCGGACCGCCCCAGTCCTCGATCAGGACCGGGTCGCCCCGGCTGACCTGAACCGCATCTGACGAGATCAGGTCGACGACCAGCTCGAGGCCCGTCTCGATATCGCCGATTTCCAGCACCGGGGCGCCCGCCGGCAGAACCGCCTCGCTTTCCTGGACTACACGCAGGATGCGCCCGTCGATGGGTGCGCGCAGGGGGATCGCGTCCTCGAAACCGTTCCCCACTGCTTCCGAGAGGGCCAGGTCGTCGAACCCGATGAGCCGGGCCCGCGCATTGGCCAATTCGGCCTGGCGCATGGCGATGGCCGCCTCGGCGGTCTGCAGCGCGGCCTCGGTCGCGCGGGCATTGGTTTCGGCCCGTTCCAGCGCTGCCCGGCTGACCGTCCCGCTTTCGGCCAGCTGCCGGGCGCGGTCCAGGTCCGTCTCGGCCAGGTCATGGGCGGCGGCGGCGGAATTGCGGTCGGCCTCGGCAACGCGCAGGGCGGCCTGGGCGGCGTCCACCGCTGCCAGCGCCTGTTCGCGGGTGCGCACGTCCAGAGCCGCCGGGTTGGTCGGACGCATCTGCGCCACGATCGTTTCGCGCGCTGTCACCGGGTCGCCCGCTTCGACCGTCACCCGCTGCAACATGCCCGCAACGGGCGTCGAGACCACGTAAATCTCGTGCACCCGCGTACGCCCGTCCTCGGCAATGGTCACCTGCATCGGGCCGCGGTCGACCGTAGCCATGTCCACAAGGGTCGGCTGGGGCCAGAAGGCCGCGGTCAACGTGCCAACCACCAGAAGGGCGGCGATCGCGCTCAGGGCCAATCGCGATCTTCTCTTGGCGGGGGTCATGGGTCACTCCCTTGTCTTCAGGGCGCTGATCAGGTCAGCGCGGTCCAGGTCACGCTTGACCAGCAGGCCCGAAATCAGGGCCGCCGACAAGACCACCAGCGCGGCATTGCCATAGGCGCTGGGTTCGAATCCCAGCGTGATCGTGTAGATATCGGTCGAATAGGCGGCCATGATCAATTGCGACAAACCGTGGCCGAGCAGCGTGCCGATGGGCAGGGCGACCAGCGTGATCACCGCCAGTTCGCCCAACAGGACGAAGGCGGTTTCCCCCTTGGAGAAGCCCAGCACCCGCAGGCTGGCCAGGTCGCGGGCGCGTTCGGCATGAGCAATGCGGGCGGCATTGTAGACGATGCCGTAGGTGATGACGAAGGCCAGCACCCCCATGACGTAGCGCGACGACCCGGCCCCCTCGTTCATGACCTTGCGAAAGGCGGATTCCGCCTCGGCCTTGATGGTGACACCGGCGACCATCGGCAGGCCCTTGAGCCATTCAGTGATCTCGTCGCGCTTGCCCGGGTCGATGCGCAGGTAGGCACCCGTCACGCGGCCCGGTTCCTTGAGCGCGCGATTGAGCGCGTCCAGCTCGATAAAGGCGGGGGTGCCGAAGAAACTGTCGGCGATGGCCGCCACGGGCAATTCAAGGGTCGGACGGCGTCCGTCGCGAACCTCGACCGTGATCCTGTCGCCAGCGCGGATGTCGAGCTTGGCGGCAAGCGTGGTGGACAGGATCAGCCCGTCCTCGCGCATGGGGATCGCCTGCTTGTCGCTGTCGATGGCGCGCGACAGGCGCGCATCGGTCGGTTGCCCCTGAATCGAGCCGCGATGGGTATGGCGCCCGTTGCGCAGGATGGCAGGGACAAAGCGCACCGGTTCCGCCTGCCAGACCCCGTCGCGGGTGGCGATTTCATGCAGGGCCCCGCGTTCGATCGGCCCCGCGAAACTGATTGTCAGATCGGATCGGTCCACCACGGTGAAGGTGGTATCGAGCGTATCCTCGAAGGCGATGAAGGTGGACAGCATCGACCCTGACAGCGCCATGCCGCAGGCGATCCCGATCATCGCTCCACCCATGCGGAGTGGCTGCCGGGTGATCCGGCGCAGCACCATGCGCGAGGGCTGGTCCAACAGCCTTGCGATGCTCTGCCCGATGCGGCCGCTGCGGCTGTAGTCGGCGGGGGCGGGCGGGTGCATGGCATCTGCGGGCGTCAGGGCGAAGACCCGGCGCAGCACCAGCAACCCGCCACCTGACGCGGCCAGGATGCTGGCCGTTACGCCAATGGCGAAAGAAGCCGGGTCGAGCCGGAACAGCAGGAAGGGAAACTTGAAATATTGCAGGTAGAGCTGCACCATCGCGCGCCCTCCGGCGATGCCCAGAAGGCAACCCAGGATCGCCCCTCCCGCCGCGATGACCAGCACCAATTTCAGGTAATGCGCGCCGACCTCCGCATTGGAGTAGCCAAAGGCCTTGAGCAGGCCGATTTCCTCGCGTTCGGACTGCACCATTCGGCCGATCACGATGTAGAGGAGGAAGGCGGCCACAGCCAGGAACAGCGGCGGCACGGTATTGGCGGTGCTGCGCAAGCCGTTGATTTCCTCGGTGACGAACTGGTTGGAATACTGGTCCTCGATGCCATAGGCCCCGCGTCCTCCCCAGGGGTCTAGAATGCGGTCGATCTCGGCCAGGACGACCTGCTTGTCGGCCGCGCGGGTCAGAGCGAACAGCGCCTCGTTGAAGGCGCCCCCCATGTCAAAGAGCGCGGCCATGGCATCGCGTCCCATCCAGATGACGCCGAAGCGGCTGTCGTCGGGGACCATCTCGCCCGGCGCGGCGATGTAGAGGAACTCGGGCGATTGCGCTAGGCCGACGACCTGCAAGGCCCGGCGCGTGCCGTTCAGCGTCGCCAGAAGCGTGTCGCCCGGGGCAAGACCATGGGCCTTGGCAAACCCCTCGACGAGCAGGATCTCGTCCGGGCGCGCGGGGTCGGGCATCCGGCCCGCCGACAGAAAGGTGGCGTTCAGGGCGGCAGTGCCGTTTTCGGGCAGCGACACCGCCCGGGCCTGCACGGGTGCCGCACGGTCGGGAATGTCCACCAACGCCGCGCCGACGACACGGGACTGAACGCGGGCCACGCCGTTGATTTCGCTTAGGGGGGGCATCATGTGCGAAGGTGCCCGCGCCACCGGCGCAAAGACATCCGTCAGCCGGTACCGGTCGTAGTAGGCGTCGCGTGTGCTCTCCAGCGTGGTCACCAACCCGGACATCATAACCTGCAGCATCACGCCCATGGCGATGACCAGCCCGATGGCGATGGCCTGCCCCTTCATGCGCCATAGATCGCGCAGCAGCTTGTGGGTGAGGGGGCTCACCAGTGGATCTCCGCCGCACTCTTGCGGGTCGTGTTGGTAATGGTATCGCGGATGCGGCCATCGGCAAAATGCAGTACCCGGTGGGCAAGGTCGGCTGTGGCCGCCGCATGGGTCACGATCAGGACGGTGGTGCCCAGCTTTGCATTCACGTCCGTGAGAACCTTGAGAACCGCGCGGCCGGTGGCGCTGTCCAGCGCGCCGGTGGGTTCGTCGCAGAACAGCACCTGTGGCTGCTTGGCGACGGCGCGGGCGATGGCGACGCGCTGCTGTTCGCCACCAGAGAGTTGCGCCGGAAAGTGGTCGATCCGTTCGGTCAGGCCGACCAGGTGTAGTGCCTCTTCCGCCGCCATGGGATCAGTGGCGATTTCCGTCACCAGTTCGACGTTTTCGCGGGCAGTCAGGCTGGGCATCAGGTTGTAGAACTGGAAGACGAAGCCGACGTGCGCACGTCGATAGCGTGTCAGCTGGCGGTCGGTCATCGCGGTGATTTCGCGGCCCTTGTAGTGGGCCTGTCCCGTACTGGCCCGGTCCAGCCCACCGAGAATGTTGAGCAGGGTCGACTTGCCCGAGCCGCTGGGCCCCAGCAGCACCACGACCTCGCTCTCTGGGATCTCCAGGTCGACACCGCGCAGGGCGTGGACGGCGGCGTCGCCCGTGCCGTAGGTCTTGGTCAAGCCGGATGTGCTGAAGGCCGCGTCGGTCAAGCTGTCGCTCCTGTTGGTGCGAAGCCTAGGCCGCGGCGGGCGCACCTTCTCTGATCCAGATCAACGGTCACAAGGTCTGCACCGCAACGGGCGAGGTGCTGCCTCCTCATCCCGCCGGGGCCGGGTTCGATATCTTTCGCTGGCGGGCAACGGGTGTGCCCCGCGGTTTTCGGTTTGACGGGGTCTTGCGGGTTTGCCCCCGTCTACGTCGGGGTGATCGCGGCAAGGCCATGGCGACGGCGAGCTGGCAGACGGTCCATCCCTTCATGGAAAACGGGGTTCATGGGGCCTTCCGGGCGCGACAGAGCGATGCAAGGGTGCTTTGAAAAAAGGCGCGGGGACAGGTCCCCGCGCCTTCTGTCATCGGTCGGACGGTCGGGGCGGTGTCACGCCGACCGTTCTGTCGGGATCACTCCCAGCCGGCCTCGTTCAGCAGCATCTGTGCCGCGGGAATGTTTGCGGCGATGGCCGATGCATCCAGGTCATCGGGCTTGAAAAAGCCCAGCTCGGCCACCGAGGGGCTGAGCGCGACCCCGGGCACGGCGGGATATTCGTCGTTCCCGGCCGAGAAGTATTCCTGCGCCTGATCCGAGGCGAGGTATTCCAGGAAGCGCACCGCGTTTTCCCGGTTGGGCGCATGGGCGGCCACGCCGCCGCCCGACAGGTTCATGTGCGCGCCGGTGCTGTCCTGATTGGGGAAGACCCAGCCGATCATGTCGAGGCTGTCGGACAGCCCGTCCACGTCCTTGCGGATGCCACGGGCAAAGTAATAGGTGTTCGCCATCGCGATGTCGCACTCGCCGGAAACGATGCCGCGCAGCTGGTCGGTGTCGCCGCCTTGCGGATCGCGGGCAAAGTTCCCGACAACGGCCTCGGCCCAGTCAAGCGTCGCCTCTTCGCCCAGGTGCTCGATGAGGGCGCCGGTGATGGTCTGGGTGTAGACATTCGAGGACGAGCGGATGCAGACCTGCCCTTCGTATTCCTGGTTGGCCAGGTCTTGGTACGTCATCGGCGGGTTGTCTACGTCGTTCTTGTCGTAGAACAGGATACGCGCCCGCTGCGAGAAGCCGAACCACTGGTTGTCCTCGTCCTGCACGTAGGCGGGCACGCGGGACTCCAGGATATCGGAGTCGATGGACTGGAACAGGCCCGCATCCTTGGCGCGTTCGAGGCGCGAGGTGTCGACGGTCAGGAAGACGTCGGCAGGGCTGTTGTCGCCCTCTGCGTCCATGCGGGCGATCAGCTCGTCGGCATTGCCTTCGATGCGATTGATCGTGATCCCCGTCATCTCGGTGAAGTTGGAATAGAGCCGTTCGTCGGTGTCGTAATGACGCGACGAGTAAAGGTTGAGTTCGCCTTCGGCAAAGGCCGGAACCGCCACGGTGGCGGCCAGTACGGTCGTCAGCAGGCGGCTGCGAATCGAAGTCATCTGGATCTCCTCGGTTAGGTTGAGTGTTTCTATCGGATATATATCCTGGCACAGGTGTCAAGAATTTCCGACAAAAAAGATCAGCAATTGACGCCGCGGGCGGCGAAGTCCTGCAACCGACCTTGGGTTCGGGGAAATTTTTCAGGTGGTCACGATGCTGCCGCGGCGCCAGTCGGCGATCTGTGCGCAAAGCAGGATCACCGGGATCAGGCCCAACCCGGCGATGATCAGGCTGGGCACCGCCGCGCCGGTCAGTCGTTCATCCGAGGCCAGGCGGAAAGCCTGCACCGCCAGCGTGTCGTGGTTGAAGGGCCGCAGGATCAGGGTGGCAGGCAGTTCCTTCACGGTATCAACGAAGACGATCAGCAGCGCCGTCAGCAGGCTGGGTCGCAGGATCGGCAGGTGGACGGCGCGCACGGTGCCGATGGAACTGCGCCCCAGCACACGCGCCGCGGCATCGACGTTGGGCGTGACCGTGGCCAGCCCGCTGTCATAGGCCCCGATGGCCGCGGCCAGAAAGCGGATCATGTAGGCCGCGATCATCAGCCAGATCGATCCGGTGATCAGCAGCCCGGTGGAGACGTCGAACCAGGCTTCCATGCGGGCGTCCAGCCAGTTGTCGAACCCTGCGAAGGGCACCAGCAGGCCGACCGCGATCACCCCGCCGGGCACGGCGTAGCCAAGCCGCCCGACGTAGAGCGCGGCCGTCGAGACGCGGTTGGGATGAATGCGCCGGAAGGTCCCGATGAAGACCGCGGCCGAGACCGTGACGATGGCGGCGACGGTTGCCAGTTTCAGGGTGTTTTGCAGGAACCCGAGGTAGCGCGGGCTGAAGATGTTCTGCTCGGACCGCAATCCCATTGCAAAAAGGGCGACGGTCGGCACGATGACCCCCAGCAGAACGGGCAGGCCGCAGACCGTCTGCGCTGCCAGGGCCTTGCCGCCCTCGAGCCGGCTGCGCGAAAAGGGCGCCTGCTGCCCCTTGAGCGCGTAGGAGGCCGCCCCACGGTTCTTCTGTTCAAGTACCGCCAGCAGCAATGCAAAGGCCAGCAGGCCGATGGCAAGCTGCGCGGCCGCCGCCCTGTCGGCCATGGAAAACCAGCTTGTGTAGATCCCCGTGGCGAAGGTCTGAACCCCGAAATGCGCCACGGTACCGAAATCGGCGATGGTTTCCATGATGACCAGCAGAGCGCCGGCTGCGATCGCCGGGCGCGCCATCGGCAGGGCCACGCGGAAAAAGGCAGAGGCAGGGGACGCCCCAAGCGAGCGCGCGGCGTAATAGGGCGCCTTGGCTTGCAGGCGAAAGGCCGCGCGGGCCAGCAGGTAGACGTAGGGATACAACACCAGCGTCAGCATCAAGGCCGCGCCGCCGACCGAACGGATCTCGGGGAACCAATAGTCGCGCGGACCCCAGCCGGTCACGTCGCGCAGCAGGGTCTGCACGATCCCGGGATGGTCCAGCACATGGGTATAGGCGTAGGCCAGCACGTAGGCCGGGAACGCCAGCGGCACCACCAATGCGATCTCGAGCCAGCGGCGGCCGCGGAACTCGGTCGTCACAACCAGCCAGGCCGTCAGCGAGCCCAGCACGATACTGCCCGCGCCCACCAGCGCCACCAGCACCAGTGTCGTCCAGGTGTAGCGCCACAGCACGGTCTCGGCGAGGTGGCGCAGGGTGTCTAGATTGCCCAGCAGCGCCGCGGCCACCACTCCCACTATGGGCAGCAGGCAAATCGCCACCACCAGGAGTGCCACGCCGGAAATGAAATGCCTGTCCATCGGTGCGGGTGTCCCAAGGGTCGGTTCAGCGTTTATCTAGCGCGGATGCAGGGCCGGTGACAGGTCCGAATTTGCTGGCCAGCGGCGGGGTTTCCGTGCATCTGCGCAGGCCCCTGTCTCGCTTTTCCTTCGACGGAGAGCGGGCTAGTCTCTCTCTCAAAGGGAGCAGTGATGACCGATATCGTTCAAGTCAAGGATCTCAGGAAGAGTTACGACAACGGGTTCGAAGCCCTCTCGGGCGTCGACCTGAACATACGAGAAGGCGAGATCATAGCCCTTCTCGGCCCCAACGGCGCGGGCAAGACGACGCTGATCTCGACGATTTGCGGGATCACGCAGCCAACATCGGGTCAGGTCACGGTGGGCGGCCACGACATACTGCGCGACTATCGCAAGGCCCGCGCGATGGTCGGGCTCGTCCCGCAGGAAACCCACGTCGAATCTTTCGAAAAGGTCATGCGGACCGTGCAGTTTTCGCGTGGGCTTTTCGGCAAGCCGCGCGACGATGCCAAGGTGGAAGAGGTGCTGCGCAGCCTCTCTCTCTGGGACAAGAAGGACAACAAGCTGATGCAGCTTTCGGGCGGCATGAAGCGCAGGGTCCTGATCGCCAAGGCACTGGCCCACGAGCCGCGCGTGCTGTTCCTGGACGAGCCCACGGCCGGGGTCGACGTGGAACTGCGAAAGGACATGTGGGCGCTGGTCCGTGGCCTCAAGGAACAGGGGGTGACCATCATCCTGACCACCCACTACATCGAGGAAGCCGAGGCCATGGCCGACCGCATCGGTGTCATCAACAAGGGCCAGATCCTGCTGGTCGAGGAAAAGGACGCCCTGATGCGCCGACTGGGGCGAAAGACGCTCCAGATCGAACTGGCCGAACCGGTCGAGACGGTGCCCGATGCGCTTGCGGACCTGCCGCTGAGCGTCGAGAACGGCCATCTCGTCTATTCCTACGACAGCCAGTCCGACAAGACGGGCATCACCGGCCTGCTGAATGAAATCCGCGACGCGGGGCTGCACATGACCGATCTTCAGACCCGGCAAAGCTCGCTCGAAGAAATCTTCGTCAGCCTCGTGAAGGAGGATGCATGAACCTGCACGCCATCAAGGCCATTTACGTTTTCGAGATGAGCCGGTTCTTCCGCACGCTTTGGCAGTCGATCGTATCTCCCGTGGTCTCGACCTCGCTCTATTTCGTGGTCTTCGGCGCTGCCATCGGCAGCCGCATCGACGAGGTCGAGGGGGTCAGCTACGGGGCCTTCATCGTGCCGGGGCTCGTCATGCTTTCGGTCATGACACAGGCCACGACCAACGCCAGTTTCGGGATCTATTTTCCCAAGTTCATCGGCACGATCTTCGAGCATCTATCGGCGCCGGTGAACTTCTTCGAGATCACGCTGGGATACGTGGGTGCGGCGGCGACCAAGGCGCTGTTCATCGGCAGCGTCATCCTGATGACCGCATTTCTGTTCGTCGAGATACAGATCCTGCACCCGATGGCCATGGTGGCCTTCCTCTTGCTGACCTGCACCAGCTTCGCGCTGCTCGGCTTCATCCTCGGGATCTGGGCAGGCAACTTCGAGCAACTGCAACTGGTGCCGCTGCTGGTCATCACGCCGCTGGTCTTCCTGGGCGGGTCCTTCTACTCGATCTCGATGCTGCCGCCGGTCTGGCAGACGATCACGCTGTTCAACCCGGTGGTTTACCTGATCTCGGGATTCCGCTGGGCCTTTTTCGGGACGGCGGATGTGCCAGTGGGTCTCAGCCTGCTGGCCATCGCCGGGTTCACCCTGCTTTGCCTGGGCGTCATCGCCCTGATTTTCCGGACCGGCTGGCGATTGCGGGATTGAGGGCGGCCGGAGATTTGGCGCCCAAGCCGCCTTGTTCCCGGCCGGCGCGCAGCCTACATGTGAGCGCATGAAACGCTGGATCCCCTTCCTGAAATCCGATCCCGTCGTTTCGGTCGTTCGCCTTCAGGGCGCGATCGCGGCGAGCGGGGCGCGCGGGCTCTCTGACCGGGGCACGGCCGATGCCATCGAGAAGGCCTTTACCCGTGGCCGTCCTGCCGCCGTCGCGCTGGAAATCAACTCGCCCGGTGGCTCGCCGGTGCAGTCGGCGCTGATCGCGGCGCGGATCATGCGCCTGTCCCGCGAGAAGGAGGTCCCGGTCTACAGTTTCGTCGAGGATGTCGCCGCCTCCGGTGGCTACTGGCTGGCCACCGCGGGGCAGGAAATCCACGTTGATCGTGGCTCCATCGTCGGTTCGATCGGCGTGATCGCGGCGAGTTTCGGCCTGCCGCAGGCGCTGGACAAGGTCGGCGTGGAGCGCCGTGTCCATACCGCCGGGAAATCGAAAAGCTTCATGGACCCCTTTCAGCCCGAGAAGCCCGCGGACGTGCAGCGCCTGCGCGCGATGCTCGACGAGATGCATGATTACTTCAAGGACCACGTCACGGAACGCCGCTCGGGCAAGCTGCCCGAGGGGCAAGACCTTTTCACGGGGGACGTCTGGGTCGGGCGGCAGTCTGTCGAGGTCGGCCTTGCCGACGCCCTGGGCCAGCTTGTCCCGGTCATGAAAGAGAAGTTCGGCGACAAGGTCCGTTTCCGCCGCTACGGGCAAAAGCGCGGGCTGCTCCAGCGGTTCGGCACGCAGTTTGCCGACGACGCCATCGCCGGGCTGGAGGAGCGGGCCGCCTACGCCCGTTTCGGCCTCTGACGTGATTTCCAAGATCGTTCTTATCTTCCTCGTCTTCATCGGCGTGCTGGGCATGTTCGGCAAGCTTCGTGCGCCGCGTGTCGTGCGCCGGGCGCAGGACAGGCTCTCGGCGGCCAAGTGCTCCAAGTGTGGCAGATACACCTTCGGCAAACCCTGTGACTGCAAGGGGCGTGGCTGATGCTGATGGACTGGGTCTACACCGGGCTGGGCCTGCTGATCCTGTTGCTCGCCGGGGACAGCCTGGTCAAGGGCGCTGTCAACATGTCGCTGCGTATCGGCATCCCGGCCCTGATCGTGTCGTTGACCATCGTGGCCTTCGGCACCTCGGCCCCCGAGCTGCTGATCTCGGTGCAGGCGATCTGGGACGGTGTGCCGGGGCTGGCGCTGGGCAACGTGGTCGGCTCGAACACCGCGAACGTGCTGATGGTCCTTGGTGTGCCGGCGCTGCTGACGGTGATGCACACGGGTGCCTGCAACTCGCGCGATAGCTACATGCAGATGATCGGGGCGACCGTCCTGTTCATCGCGCTGGCCTTTCGCGGACGGTTCGACTGGATATCGGGTCTGATCCTGCTGACGGCCCTGGCGGCGATGCTGATCCATGCGGCCCGCGCGGCCAACGATCACCGCAAGGCCGACGCCGAGGCGCCGGCCGGTGCCGTCGAGGACCTGGAGGGCGCGGACCCCAACCTGCCGTGGCCCAGGATCATCCTGTTCCTGGCGCTGGGGCTGATCGGGCTCCCGTTGGGCGCCAACCTGCTGGTGGACGGGGCCAGCAACATAGCCCGGGATTTCGGCGTTTCGGAAACGGCCATCGGGCTGACGCTGGTGGCCGTGGGTACGTCCCTGCCCGAACTGGCGACCACAGTCGTGGCGGCGCTGCGCCGGCAGGCCGACGTGGCCCTAGGCAATGTCATCGGGTCGAACATGTTCAACCTGTTGGGGATCATCGGCGTGGCCGCCCTGGTGGGTGAGATCCCGGTGTCCCCTGAAATCCTGCGCTTTGATCTCTGGGTCATGCTGGGCGCGTCCCTGATCCTCGTGCCTTTCGTGTTCTTCGGCAGGAACATCAACCGGGTCTGGGGGATCGCGTTCTGCGTGCTTTACGTCACTTATGTAGGGGTGGTTCTATGACGGGTGTGGCCTTGATCACCGGGGGCGGAAAGCGCCTCGGACGTGCGATGGCGCTCTATCTGGCCGGGCGCGGTCTGGATGTGGCCGTGCATTACAACGGTAGCGCGCAGGGCGCCGAAGACGTCGTGGCACAGATCGAGGGCATGGGCCGCCGCGCCGTCGCGTTACAGGCCGACCTTCTGTCCGAGGACGCCACGCAGGCCCTGCTGCCGCGGGCGGTCCAGGCGCTGGGGCAGGTCAGTTGCCTTGTGAACAACGCTTCGGTCTTCGAATACGACCAGATCGACACGATCACCCGGGACAGCTGGGACAGGCACCTGGACTCCAACCTGCGCGCGCCGGTCGTGCTGACACAGGCGTTGGCTGACCAGGCGCCCGATGCGGAAACCGATGCCAATGGCGAGCCGCGGGCGCGCACCTTGGTGGTAAACATGGTTGACCAGAGGGTGCGCAAGCTGACCCCGGCCTTCATGAGCTACACCATCGCCAAGATGGGACTCTGGGCCTTCACCCAGACGGCGGCACAAGCCCTGGCGCCGCGGGTGCGCGTCAACGCCATCGGGCCGGGGCCGACCATGCAGGGCGCGCGCCAGAGCGCCGAACATTTTGCGCGACAGCGTGCCGCCACCGTGCTCGAGCGCGGATCGAACCCGGCGGACATCACCGCGGCGCTGGGGTATTTCCTCGATGCGCCGGCAGTGACGGGGCAACTCCTGTGCATCGACGGCGGCCAGCACCTGGCCTGGAAGACGCCGGACGTGCTCGGGCCGGAATGATCGCGCGGCAAGTTGTGCACGGGCGCCGGACCGGGCGGATGCGGCTTAACAATTCTGTAACAAACTCAGAAGCTTGCGTTGGGGATAAAAAAATATCCACTTTAATCAGTTAGTTGGGGGTTTGCCCAAAAATTGAGCAAGGTTACGAAATCGTCATGAAACAAGGGAAATTCCCGATGCCCAAAACCTTGCCCACGGGGTTGTCCACAGGAACGGTGGGTATGTTGCCGCTTGATCCCCGCGCTGGGTCATTGCAGGCCGTCACCAGAATCATAAGCTAGGCCCATGAACGATGCGGAGAGCCCAACCCGGACCGGCGCGCAGGTCATCCATGCCTACCTGAAGACCCTGGACGCCAGCCCCGGCGTCTACCGGATGCTGGATGCCCAGAGCCAGGTGCTATACGTCGGAAAGGCGCGCAACCTGAGGGCGCGTGTCGGCAACTACGTGCGGCCCACCGGGCATTCTCCCCGCATCGCGCGCATGATCCGCGAAACCGCCTCGATGATGTTCCTTACCACGGCGACCGAGACCGAGGCGCTGCTGCTGGAACAGAACCTGATCAAGCAGCTCAAGCCGAAATACAACGTGCTGCTGCGGGATGACAAATCCTTCCCCAACATCCTTGTGGCCAAGGATCATGACTTTCCGCGCATCGGCAAGCATCGTGGTGCCAAGAAACAGAAGGGCGCCTATTACGGCCCTTTCGCCAGTGCCGGGGCGGTCAACCGCACGCTGAACACGTTGCAAAAGGCGTTCCTGCTGCGCACCTGCACCGACAGCGACTACGAAACCCGGACGCGGCCCTGTTTGCTGTACCAGATCAAGCGGTGCAGCGCACCCTGTGTCGGCAAGATCAGCCGCGAGGATTACTCCGCGCTCGTGCGGGATGCCGAACGCTTCCTGCGGGGCAAGTCGACCGAGATGCAGGCGGCGCTGGCCGCGCAGATGGAACAGGCCGCCGCAGAGATGCAGTTCGAGCGCGCCGCCGCACTGCGCGACCGCATCCGCGCGCTTAGCTCGGTGCAGACCGCACAGGGTATCAACCCGCAAGGCGTGGCCGAAGCCGACATCATCGCACTGCATACCGAGGGCGGACAGGCCTGCGTACAGGTCTTCTTCATCCGGGCCAACCAGAACTGGGGCAACCGCGACTACTATCCCCGCGTGACTGGCGAGGAGGACGCCGCCGAGGTCATGCAGGCCTTTGTCGCGCAGTTCTACGACCAGCGCGAGCCGCCGCGGCAGCTGTTGTTGTCGCACGGAGTCGATGACGCGGATCTGCTGGGCCGGGCGCTGGCCGAGAAGGCCGGTCGCAAGGTCGAGATCACGGTCCCGCAGCGCGGCGAGAAGGCCGACCTTGTCGGCGGGGCCTTGCGCAATGCCCGCGAGAGCCTCGCCCGAAAGATGTCCGAGACGGCAACGCAGGGCAAATTGTTCAAGGGCGTGGCCGAGGCCTTCGACCTGGGCGAGGTGCCGCAGCGCATCGAGGTCTATGACAACAGCCATATCCAGGGCACGAACGCGGTCGGTGCGATGATCGTGGCCGGGCCCGAGGGGTTCGAGAAGGGCCAGTATCGCAAGTTCAACATCAAGGGGGACGACCTGACGCCGGGCGACGATTTCGGCATGATGAAAGAGGTGTTGACCCGGCGGTTCAAGCGCTTGTTGAAGGAAGATCCAGACCGTCGGTCCGGGCAGTGGCCGGGCTTGCTACTGATCGACGGCGGCGCGGGCCAAGTCAGTGCCGTGCGCCAGATCATGGAGGAACTGGGTGTGGGGGACGTGCCGATGGTCGGCGTGGCCAAGGGGCCTGACCGCGACCATGGCAAGGAGGAATTCCACCGGACCGGCAAGCCGGTCATGGCACTGCGCCATAACGACCCGGTGCTCTATTTCATCCAGCGCCTGCGCGACGAGGCGCATCGGTTTGCCATCGGCACCCATCGTGCCAAGCGGGCCAAGGCGGTGGGGGCCACACCGCTGGACGATATCCCCGGCGTGGGCGCGGCGCGCAAGCGGGCGCTTCTGGCGCATTTCGGCTCGGCCAAGGCGGTGGGGCGCGCGGCACTGGCGGATCTCAAGGTGGTGGACGGGATTTCGGAGGCCATGGCCGAGACGATCCACGGGCATTTCCACGAGAAGGGCTGACTGAAAAGTGTGCCTGCGGCACGCAGGGCACCTCGTCGTCGCGCTGCTCCTCCTCGGGTTTGGGGGCCAGCCCCCAAACCCCCGCGGTATTTTCGACCCAAAGAAGCGGGGGGTGTGGCGTGGGGCGGGGAATGGCGCTAGGAAACGGGTATGAAATGGACCCTGCCGAATATCCTGACGGTTCTTCGCCTGCTGGCTGCGCCCGGCGTCGCGGTCCTGTTCCTATATTTTGCCAGGCCCTGGGCGGACTGGATCGCGCTCGCGCTGTTTTCGGTGGCCGCGGTGACAGACTGGATCGACGGCTACCTGGCCCGGGCTTGGAGCCAGGAGTCGAAGTTCGGCGCCATGCTGGACCCGATCGCGGACAAGGCCATGGTGGTGATCGCGTTGCTGGTCATCTGCGGGTTTTCCGGCATGGACCCGTGGATCCTGCTACCTGCGACGCTGATCCTTTTCCGCGAGACCTTTGTCAGCGGTTTGCGCGAATTCCTGGGGGACACGGCCGGGACGCTCAAGGTCACGCGGCTGGCCAAGTGGAAAACCGCCGCGCAGATGACCGCCATCGCGGTGCTGTTCTCCACGGGCGCCTTCCAGACTTATTTTGCCATGCAGACAGAGGGGATGGACGCGGAAACGGTTTTCGCGATCCTGGACGGGACCGTGCCGGATGAGAACGGCATCCTCTGGAAATACCACGGCATGATATACAGTTGGTGGATTGGAATCCTGCTGCTCTGGGCGGCGATGGTTCTGACACTTGTCACGGGTGGGGACTACTTTCGCAAGTCCCTGCCGCATTTGAAGGGGTAGCCATGCAGGTGCTCTATTTCGCCTGGGTCCGCGAACGCATCGGCCGGCCACGCGAGGAGGTGCAGACCGACGCCGCCACCGTGGCCGAGCTGGTCGAGGAGTTGCGCGGGCGCGAAGAACGCTATGCGGTGGCCCTTGCGGACATTTCTGCGCTTCGCGTGGCGCTGGACCAGGAATTGGCGGAGTTCACGGATTCGCTGGACGGCGTGCGCGAGGTCGCTCTATTCCCGCCGATGACCGGGGGATGAAGACATGAGAATCCGGGTCCAGTCCGATGTCTTCGATCCCGGTGTCGAGCTGAACGCTTTTTCCGCGGCGGTAGACCGCGCGGGGGCTGTCGTCAGTTTTTCCGGCCTGGTGCGCGACGTGGATGGCGGGTTGCAGGCGATGGAGATCGAGCATTACCCGGGCATGACGGAAAAGGCGCTGGGCCAGATCCGCGACGAGGCCATGCGCCGCTGGGACCTGGCGGATGCCTTGATCATTCACCGCCACGGCGCGCTGACGCCGGGCGAGGTGATCATGATGGTCGCTACCGCGTCGCGTCATCGCAAGGATGCCTTCGAAGCGGCGGATTTCCTGATGGACTACCTGAAGTCCCGGGCACCCTTCTGGAAGAAGGAGCGCAGCGGCGCGGGGGCTGACTGGGTCGCCGCGCGGGACGAGGACGAGGATGCGCTCAGGCGCTGGTGATCAGGGCAGGTGCCGGTCCAGCAGGTCATGCAGGGCAACGCGCGCGCCCAGTCGCGCGGCCAGCAGGTAGAGCCCGCCGATCTTTCGTTGCAGGAACAGCACGTCGGCCGCTGGCGGGGTGGGGGCGAGGCCCTCTTGCGCCAGCGCCATGCCTTCGGCTTGAAGAGTGCGGGCAAGGCCCTGATCGGAGAAATCGTAGACGGGGTGCCGGCGCAAGTCATCGAAGGCGGTTTCGATCATGGCGATGACGCGGTCACGGTGGTCGTGGCGCAGGGTGTCGTCCAGCAGGCCGAGCCTGCGGGCCGCCGTGATCATGTCGTCGCGCGTGCCTGCCAGCCCCGCGCGGATCAGCGCGCCGTAAGCGGGGGCCACCCAGGGGGCCAAGGCGCGCGTGGCGCCGAAATCCAGTAGGGCGATTCGGTCGGTCTCCGGGTCGTGACGGTAGTTGGCGAAATTCGGGTCGGTCTGGACCAGCCCGAATTCGAAGATTTCCCGCAGTAGCAGGTCGAAAAGGGCTTCGACCACCCGGTTGCGGCTGGCCTGAGGCGCATTCTCCAGCGCTTCGATGGGCCGACCTGCGACGAAATCCATAGTCAGTACAGTCTTCGTCGTGAACGCGGGCACAGGGCGGGGCAGAGCGAACCGGGGGTCGCTGTCCAGCAGATCGGCGAACCGGGTCATCTGCGCGGCCTCGGCGGCATAGTCGGTTTCCGCGTGCAACTGCCTGCGCGCCTCCTCCAGCAGCGGGGCCAGGTCCAGCCCGCGAGGGACAAGCCCGGACAGGCGGACCAGGCTGCCGACGTTGGCCACGTCGCTGTCGATGCTGCGGGCGATGCCGGGATACTGCACCTTGACGGCGACGGTGCGCCCGTCCTTCAGCCGTGCCTTGTGGACCTGCCCGATCGAGGCCGCTGCGATGGGGCGTACGTCGAACTGTTCGACGCGGCGCAGCCAGTCCGGCCCCCAGGCGGAGGTAAGCACTGATTTCAGCTGCTTTGGCGGCATGAAGTCGGCCCCGTCGCGCAAGCGGGCCATGATCTGCGCGAGGTCGGGCGGCAGGACTGTGCCGGCATCCATCGAGACGAGTTGCCCCACCTTCATGGCCGCGCCGCGCATCCGGGCCAGCTCGTTGGTGATGCGATGCAGGTTGGCCGGGGTCAGTAGCAAGGCGCGCCGGTCGGGGCGTTGGCCGCGGCCAAGGCCGACCAGCCCGTCGCGTGCCATGCGGCCCGCCAGCCCCATTGCCAGCCCGCCCATGCGCGCCGAGCGGCCCAGCCTGCGGCTCGGCACCGAAAGACCTTCGGGGCGGCGTGTAGGTGGCGTGGTCATGTTCCGGTTCCCGTCCTGCGACCCCTTGCAGGTAGCGGGGCGGGATCAGCGGGCAAGCCGTCCGCCTAGGCCATGGCCGCACAGGGGGCGTGGCGCGGGCAGGAGACAAGGTGGTCATTGACCAGTCCGCAGGCCTGCATCCAGGCATAGACGGTGGTCGGACCGCAGAACTTGAACCCGGCCTTTTTCAGGTCCTTTGACATCCGCGTTGACAGCGGCGTGGCGGCCGGTACGTCGGCAAGGCTGGCCCAGCGGTTCTGGAGTGGCGCGCCGCCTACGTAGGACCAGCAGAAGCCCGAGAAATCCTCGATCTCCAGGTAGGCGCGGGCGTTGGAGACGGTGGCCTCGATCTTGCCGCGGTGGCGAATGATGCCGGGGTCCGCCAGCAGGCGGGATACCTCGGCATCGCCCCAGCCGGCGATGATCTCAGGCTCGAAGCCCTCGAAGGCGGCACGGAAATTCTCGCGCTTCTTCAGGATGGTGATCCAGCTGAGGCCGGCCTGGAAACCGTCCAGGACCAGTTTTTCCCAAAGCGCCCGGCTGTCACGCTCGGGCACGCCCCATTCGGTGTCGTGGTACTCGAGGTAGATCTGATCGGGCCCGGCCCATCCGCAGCGTTCCATCGCGCCTCCTTGTCGCGACAATTCAACGTAAACGGTCCTGTTTTACCACCCCTTAACGGCGGCACTGGCAAATCGGGAGGGCCGAGAACGGAGGGGCCGATGCCCGCCTTTGATCTTTCCCGATCCGCGCTTGACGACCAGGTGCCCAAGGACCCGCTGGACTACGCGATCAGCGTGCGCGACAGGGATGTCATGGGAATGGTGCGCGACGCCCTGGCGCAGGATCACTGTGCGCTGGCCTTCCAGCCGGTGGTCCTGGCGGGGCCGGGCGGCAAGGTGGCCTTTCACGAGGGTCTGATCCGCGTTCTCGACGAGACCGGTCGTATCATCCCGGCAGCCCAGTTCATGGACCGGATTGAGGATGACCGTGTCGGCAGAGATATCGATTGCGCCGCGCTGGCCCTCGGTTTTGCGCGGTTGCGGGAAGTACCGGGCGTGCGGCTGGCGGTGAACGTCTCGGCCCGGTCCCTGGGCGACGGGGCCTGGCGACGCGTACTCGACAAGGCGTTGCACGACGACCCGGACCTTGGCCATCGTCTGATCCTGGAAATCAACGAAGCCAGCGCCATGCAGCTGCCAGAGGTCGTCATCCGCTTCATGGAAGAGATGCAGCCCCTCGGCGTGGCCTTCGGGCTGGATGATTTCGGCGCGGGGCTGACCGCTTTTCGCCACCTCAAGGATTTCTTCTTCGATCTGGTGAAGGTGGACAGCTGCTTTGTCCGGGCCATCGACCAGGACCCGGACAACCAGGTAATCGCCGAAGCGCTGATCACCATCGCCCATCAGTTCGAGATGTTCGCCGTCGCCGAGGGGGTCGAAACCGCCCGCGAGGCCGAGGTCGTGACCCGCTTTGGCGTCGATTGCCTTCAGGGCTACTACTATGGCGTTCCGCGCTTTCGGATATGAACGTTTCAGGTGGCGATATTGAAACAAGATTGCTCGACCGCTCTGCAATCCATGTTGCGGACGCAGTATGGACATCCTATGAGGGGGCAAATGGCGGGTTCGGGCCCGCGTGATTCCGTGTCCGCGTCCGGGTCCTGTCCGCCAAACCTGACGGATCAAGAGAGGACTCATCCATGACCAATGTCGTTATCGCATCAGCCGCCCGCACCGCAGTGGGCAGCTTCGGCGGTTCCTTTGCCAACACCCCCGCCCACGATCTTGGCACCGCCGTGCTGGAAGCCCTTGTCGAGCGGGCCGGCGTTGACAAGGGCGAGGTTTCGGAAACGATCCTTGGCCAGGTGCTGACCGCCGCCCAGGGCCAGAACCCGGCCCGGCAGGCGCATGTCAATGCCGGCCTGCCCAAGGAAAGCGCCGCCTGGGGCATCAACCAGGTCTGTGGCTCGGGTCTTCGGGCCGTAGCGCTGGGTGCCCAGCACATCATGCTGGGCGATGCGCAAATCGTGGCCGCCGGCGGACAGGAAAACATGTCGATGTCGCCCCATGCGGCCAATCTGCGCCAGGGGCACAAGATGGGCGACATGAAATACATCGACACGATGATCCGCGACGGGCTCTGGGATGCCTTCAACGGCTATCACATGGGGCAGACCGCCGAAAACGTGGCCGAGCAGTGGCAGATTTCCCGTGACGAGCAGGACGCATTCGCGCTGGCCAGCCAGAACAAGGCCGAGGCCGCCCAGACCGCCGGCAAGTTCGACGACGAGGTCGTCGCCTTCACAGTCAAGACCCGCAAGGGCGACATCGTGGTCGACAAGGACGAGTACATCCGCCACGGTGCCACGATCGAGGCGATGGAGAAGATGCGCCCGGCCTTCACCAAGGACGGATCGGTAACGGCCGCGAATGCCTCGGGGCTGAATGATGGTGCCGCCGGGACACTCCTGATGAGTGCCGACGAGGCCGAGAAGCGCGGCATCGAGCCGCTGGCCCGCATCGCCAGCTATGCAACCGCCGGGCTGGATCCCTCGATCATGGGCGTCGGCCCGATCCATGCCAGCCGCAAGGCGCTCGACAAGGCCGGCTGGTCGGTCGGCGACCTTGACCTTGTCGAAGCGAACGAGGCCTTCGCCGCCCAGGCCTGCGCCGTGAACAAGGACATGGGCTGGAACCCCGAGATCGTGAACGTGAACGGCGGCGCCATCGCCATCGGCCATCCGATCGGCGCTTCGGGCGCACGGGTCCTGAACACCCTGCTGTTCGAAATGAAGCGCCGCGGCGCCAGGAAGGGTCTGGCGACCCTCTGCATTGGTGGTGGCATGGGTGTCGCGCTCTGCGTCGAGCGCTGAGGACGCCGACACGGAAAAAGGGGGCAGCCCTTGGAGGGTGCCCCGAACCATCCCCTGAAGGAGGAGAAAGACCATGGGACGAGTTGCACTGGTGACAGGGGGCAGCCGCGGCATCGGCGCCGCCATTTCAAAGAAGCTCAAGCAAGAGGGCTACGAGGTCGCCGCGACCTATGCCGGCAATGACGAGGCAGCCGCCAAGTTCACCGAGGAAACCGGCATCAAGACCTACAAGTGGAACGTCGCCGACTATGACGATTCCAAGGCCGGCATCGAAAAGGTGGAGGCCGATCTCGGCCCGGTCGAGGTGGTCGTGGCCAACGCGGGCATCACCAAGGACGCCCCTTTCCACAAGATGACCCCGGAACAGTGGTCCCAGGTCATCGACACCAACCTGACCGGTGTCTTCAACACCGTGCACCCGGTCTGGCCGGGGATGCGCGAGCGCGGTTTCGGCCGGGTCATCGTGATCTCCTCGATCAACGGCCAGAAGGGCCAGTTCGCGCAGGTCAACTATGCTGCCACGAAGGCGGGTGATCTTGGCATCATAAAGTCACTGGCCCAGGAAGGCGCGGCCAAGGGCATCACCGCCAATGCCGTCTGCCCCGGCTACATCGCGACCGAGATGGTCATGGCCGTGCCCGAAAAGGTGCGCGAAGCGATCATCAGCCAGATTCCTGCGGGCCGCCTGGGCGAACCCGAGGAAATCGCCCGCTGCGTGGCCTTCCTGGCCTCCGACGATTCCAGTTTCGTCAATGGCTCGACCATTTCGGCCAATGGCGGTCAGTTCTTCGTCTGAGTCGCAATGGTGCGCGGCGACGACCGTGAAACGACAAAGGCCGCCCGAGGGGGCGGCCTTTTCTGTTTCAATCTCGCAGGGTCATCAGGCCCGCTCTTCCAGGCGGGCGATTTCTTCCTTGAGTTGCAGTTTCTGCTTCTTCATGCGCGCGACTTCGAGGTCGTCGCTCCCCGGCGCGCGCTGGGCGGTCTCAACGGCTTCGGACAGTTGGTCATGCTTTCTCTTGAGCTCCTGAAGATGTGACATCATGCTCATTTGGGTCCTCCATGCGGTTGAGTTGTTCCGAGAGTGCATCATACCTTACGGCGCCTGTCACGCCGCAAGGCAGAAAACCGGCCCGGCCAAGCGTCTTGTTGGAGGAAAACAGCAAAGCCTTGCTGAAAGGTTAACCGATCATCGGCAAGGCGGCGCCATTCCGCAGCACCTCGTGGACCTGTTCGGTATGGTCCTCGGCATCGCTGTCGTGCGTCGGGCCGGCATGCAGAACCAGCGGCGCCAGCAGCCGGAAGGGCGCGCGCCCTTCCTTGCGTGCGCAGATGAGGACACGGTCGGCAGGGCGACCGGCGCGGCCCGCCACCGGCCAGACCGTGATGCTGCCAAGCCGGTGATCCATGGCGCCCAGCAGCTCTGGCAGGCGGTCGGCTTTCTGGACCAGGGTGAGGTAGCCCCGGGGCGCCAGGCGCCGCGTCGCGGTCTCGATCCAGTCGGACAGGGGCGTGTCGCCGCCGCAGGCCGTCTCGCGCCCTGCCACCGCCGAGGCTGTGCCCTGGCGGCGGTCGAAATAAGGCGGATTGGCGATCACATGGTCGAAGGCCCGGTCGCGCAGGTCACGCGGCAGGGCGCGCAGGTCGACCGCCTCGATCCGGGCGTCAAAGCCGTTGAGCGCGGCATTGTCCCGCGCCAGCGCGGCATAATCGGGTTGCAATTCCACGCCGGTCAAGGTCAGCCCGGGCACACGCGTAGCCAAACAAAAGAGCGCCGCGCCCACGCCGCAACCCAGGTCCAGCACCGATTGGCCGGCCCGTGCGGGGATTGCAGCCGCCAGCAACACCGGGTCGACCCCGGCGCGATAGCCGCGCGCAGGTTGTATCAGGGTCAGGCGACCGCCGAGGAAGGCGTCACGCGTCATCCCCGCCGCGTCGCCGGTCCCGGGATCACTGGCCGAGGTCGATGTCATTGTCCCGCAGGATGGACGCGGCCATGAAATGATCCGACGCCCGCACCATGATGCGGCGCGGCAAAATGCCGATGCTGCCTTCGAGGACGCTCATGTTTACGTCCAATTCGAAGATCTCTATACCTTCGCCGTCCAGCAGGGCCTTGGCGAAGGCGATCACGGTTGGGTCGTTGCTGCGCAGAAGTTCCTTCATCCCACTGACCTAAGGCGAAACCCGCGCCTTTGTCGAGCATTTGACGGAGAGTTCATGAGTCTCGATGCCGCCACCAAACCGCAGGAGCGCCTGGCCGAGGCGCTGGCCGGTGACATGGACCAGGTCAACGCCATGATCCGCGCGCGCATGGCCTCTGAACACGCGCCACGCATTCCAGAGGTCACGGCGCATCTTGTCGAGGCCGGCGGAAAGCGCCTGCGCCCACTTCTGACACTGGGGGCCGCGCGGATGTGTGGCTATGACGGGCCGCACCACGTGCACCTGGCGGCCACGGTCGAGTTCATACACACCGCCACGCTGCTGCACGACGACGTGGTTGACGAAAGCGCGCAGCGGCGCGGGCGGCCCACTGCGAACCTTTTGTGGGACAACACCTCGTCCGTGCTGGTGGGGGACTATCTTTTCGCGCGGTCCTTCCAGTTGATGACCGAGACCGGTTCGCTGAGGGTGCTGCGCATACTGTCCAGCGCCGCCGCGACCATCGCCGAAGGCGAGGTGCTGCAACTGACGGCCGCGCGCGACTTGGCCACCACCGAAGAAACCTACCTGCATATCGTGCGTGGCAAGACGGCGGCGTTGTTCGCGGCGGCGATGGAGGTGGGCGGCGTGATCGCGGGCCAGGACGAGGCGCGTGTCCGGGCCATGTTCGATTATGGCGACGCGCTGGGCATTGCCTTCCAGATGGTTGACGACATCCTCGACTACGCGGGCAGTGACGCCACCGGCAAGAACATCGGCGACGATTTCCGCGAGCGCAAGCTGACGCTGCCGCTGATCAAGGCCGTGGCGGCGGCTGATGACGAGGAGCGCGCCTTCTGGCAGCGCACCATCGAGAAGGGCCGGCAGGAGTCGGATGACCTGGATACCGCGCTGGCCCTGCTGGAGCGGCACGGGGCCATCGGGGCCACCCGTACGGAGGCGCTGGCTTGGGCCGACCGCGCCAAGGCGGCGTTGGCCGACCTGCCAGACCATGCGATCCGCGACATCCTGATCGACCTGGCCGACTACGTGGTCGAACGGGTGCGTTGAAGACGCGCCCGCCTCACCGGGCCCATTCACCTGTCGGCATGATCCACCAGTCCGGCTGGGCGGCGCGAAGAGCCTCGGTCGCGGCATCCCTTTGGGCCGGGTCCGCGAAAATCGCGAAACAGGTGGCGCCCGAGCCTGACATGCGGGCCAGCCGGGCGCCGGGGCGGGCCGCGAGCGCGTCCAGCACCCTGCCGATTACCGGCTGCGCCGCGATGGCCGGGGCGGCGAGGTCATTGCGCTGGCGCACCAGCCAGCCCACCCAGGCCTCGGTCTCCGTCGGCGCGGGCATCGCGTCGTCCACGGGCGGGTTGGTCTTGGTTTCAAGGCCGTCGAAAACAGCGGGCGTGGATAGCGCGACGCCGGGGTTGACCAGCAGCAGTGGCAGCGAGGGCAGGTCGCCCAGGCGGGTCAGGTCCTGGCCGATCCCGCGCATCCGCAGCAGCCCGGGGTGAAGGCAGGCGGGCACATCGGCGCCCAGGCCCAGAACGCTCGCTGGGTCAGGCAGGGGCAGGTCCCAGAGCCGCGACAGGACCCGCAGGGTCGCTGCCGCATCCGCCGAGCCGCCACCGATCCCGGCGGCGACGGGCAGGGCCTTGTGCAGGTGGACATGGGCGCCGCGATCCGGGTCCAGCAACCGCGCCGCCCGCAGCACCAGGTTCTCGGCCGCCGACGACAGGCCGGGGGCAAAGGGCCCGTCGATGCTCAGGGTCAACCGCTCGGCCGGGGTTGCCGTGACGTGGTCGCCCACCGAGGTGAAGGCGACGAGCGAGTCAAGCAGGTGATAGCCGTCGGCGCGCTGCCCGGTGACATGCAGGCAGAGGTTCAGCTTCGCCGGGGCCGGTTCCGTCAGCGGCGCGGTCTCAGTCGGTCTCATAGGCCATGTCCGCCGGTGCCTGGCCCTCCTCGCGCATCACCGCCGTGAGGCCGACCTCAAGCTTGCGGCGGATGCGTTCGGCCAGTTCCGGCTCGGGGTCGAAGGACAGCGCCCGGCGCCACTGGAAGCGGGCCTCGATCTCTCGGCCCACCATCCAGTAGGTATCGCCCAGGTGGTCGGTGACGATCGGGTCGACCGGCTCCAGCTCGACCGCCCGTTCCATGTGTTTTACCGCTTCGTCGTAGCGTCCCAGCTTGAACAGGACCCAGCCCAGGCTGTCGATGATTGCGCCGCTGTCGGGGCGGGCCGCGGCGGCCTGTTCGATCATGGCCAGCGCCTCGTCCAGGTTCTCGCCCATCTCGACCATGGAGTATCCCAGGTAGTTGAGCACCGAGGGCTGGCCGGGTTTGAGGCGCAGCGCGGCGCGGAAATCGGCCTCGGCGCTGTCCCATTGGTCCAGCCGCTCGTGGGTGATGCCGCGGGCATAGGTGACCCACCAGCGCGAGGGGTCATCCGGCCCGTAGAGGGAAAGCGCCCTGTCATAGGCGGTATTGGCCGCGGCATAGTCCTTGGCTTCGCGGTGGATATCGCCCAGCGAGGCATGCACTAGCGCGGCGTCACCGTGATGGCGGGCCAACTGCGAAAGCGCCTCTATCGCGGCCTCGGTGCGGCCCTGGGCGCGCAGGGCCTCGGCCCGGCCCAGCTCGGCAGTCAGGAAAGCAGGGTCGCTGGGGTCGACCCGGGCAAAGGTGGCGGCGGCCAGATCGTGCTGGCCGAGCTCGGCCAGCAGCCGAGCGGCCATGACATGCGCGCTCGCCCGATCAGGGTCAACATGGGTAGCCGCCTGGGCATACATCAGCAAGTAGGAGGGCTCGGCCTCGCCGCCCTGCAGCGCCTCGGCCAGGCTGAGGAAAAGATGTGCGATGGCCTCGGACGGGGTATCGGCCAGCCCGGCCCGCGGCGGCACAACCCCTGCGGCGACCTGTTCGCGGATGGCGCGCAGTTCGGGCGCCGTGTTCTGGCCGAAGCTGTCGTCGAGCACTTGCTGCGCGCGCTCGAACCGGCCGAGGCGGCAGAGCACCTGCACATGGGTCAGAATGGAGGCACGGGTGGGCACCACGCCTTGCGCGGGTGGGAGGGACAGGATCGCGTCGGCCCCTTCCAGGTCGCCGACCTGGGCCAGCGCCGCGGCCTTGTGCAAATAGCCGAAAGAGCGCAGCCCGGGGGTATCGACCATCTCGTCGAAAGCGTCCAGCGCGGCGTCCATTCGGCCCTTGCCGACGAAGGCCCAGGCCTGGGTCAACCCGTCGATCATTGGGCCGACTTCCTGTCCGGCTTCCAGCAGGTCGAAAACACGGTCCCAGTCCTCGGTCCGGGCAGCCTCGGCCAGCAGGACCAGGTTGGCCATCTGCCCGTTCTGTCCGTCCGCCAGCATGGCCTGCGCCACCGGCAGCGCGTCCTGGACCCGGCCAACCGCGATCTGCGCGGTCAGGGTGTTCTCGCGCAGGACAGGGTTGCCGGGGTCGCGCGTCAGCGCCTTGCCGAAATAGGTGGCCGCCGCGTCGTAGTCCTGTGTCAGGCCGGCCTGCCGGGCGGCGAGGTAGGCGCCCAGGTCCGGATTGGCGGCGACCGGTCCCGAAAGGGTGATGGCGGCGATCATTGCAAGGCTGAGGGATCTGGGCACGGTACTCTCTCTCCGGACGTCTTGGCACGTCATGAGTATAGCGCTGCCCCGGCGGGGGCAAATCACAACCGGGCCGTGCGGCGGGGGATTGCGCAGGTCAGTGCCCGATCACCGGCCCCGCCGCGGTCACATGTTAGGATAGTTCGGTCCGTCACCGCCCTGCGGCACCGTCCAGTGGATGTTCTGGCTGGGGTCCTTGATGTCGCAGGTCTTGCAATGCACGCAGTTCTGGAAATTGATCACGAACTGCTGTTGACCGTCCTTTTCCACGAACTCGTAGACCCCGGCGGGGCAATAGCGCGCCGATGGGCCGGCATATTTCGGCAGGTTCACTGCGACGGGGACGTTTGCGTCCCGCAGTGTCAGATGCACCGGCTGGTTTTCCTCGTGGTTGGTCATCGAGTAGCTGACATTCGTCAGCCGGTCGAAGGACAGCTTGCCGTCGGGTTTGGGGTAGTCGATGGGCTGATGCTTGTCCGCAGGTTCCGTCGCCTCGGCGTCGGACTTGCCGTGTTTCATGGTGCCGAAAAGGCTCAGCCCGAAGAGGTTGTTGGTCCACATGTCGACCCCGCCAAGGGCGAGCGAGGCGCTCAGCCCCCACTTGGACCACATCGGTTTCACGTTGCGCACCTTCTTGAGATCGCGCCCGATGGCGCCGGTGCGCACCTCGTCCTCGTAGGCGGTCAACTCGTCACCGGCGCGGTCGGCCTCGATCGCGTCAAAGGCGGCCTCGGCCGCGGCCTTGCCCGACAGCATGGCGTTGTGGTTGCCCTTGATGCGCGGCACGTTGACCATGCCCACCGAGCAGCCCAGCAGCGCCACGCCCGGCGCCACCATCTTGGGCATCGACTGGTATCCGCCCTCCGATATCGCTCGCGCTCCATACGCCACGCGCTTGCCGCCCTTCAGCAGGTCGGCCACCATCGGGTGATGCTTGAACCGCTGGAATTCCATGTAAGGGTACAGGTGCGGATTGCGGTAATTCAGGTGCACTACGAAGCCCACGTAAACCTGGTTGTTCTCCAGGTGATAGATGAAGGACCCGCCGCCCGCGTTTCCGTTCAGCGGCCAGCCCATCGTGTGGGTGACAGAGCCTTCACGGTGCTTGTCAGGGTCGATTTCCCAGATTTCCTTCATGCCGAGGCCGAATTTCTGCGGCTCTTTCCCGGCTTGCAGGTCGTATTTCGCCATCACTTCCTTGGCGAGCGAGCCGCGCACGCCCTCGGACAGGAAGACGTACTTGCCGTGCAGTTCCATGCCCGGTTCGGTGTTTTCACCGATGGACCCGTCCGCTTCCAGGCCGAAGACGCCGGCGACGACCCCCTTCACTTCGCCATTGTCACCATAGACCAGTTCGGAACAGGCCATGCCGGGGAAGATTTCGACGCCCAGTTCCTCGGCCTGTTCGGCCATCCAGCGGCAGACATTGCCCATGGAGACGATGTAGTTGCCGTGGTTGTTCATCAGCGGCGGCATCGGCCAGTTCGGCACGCGCACCTTGCCCGCCTCGCCCAGCATGTAGAAGTTGTCGTCGCGCACCGGCACGTTCAGCGGCGCGCCCTTTTCTTTCCAGTCGGGGATCAGCGCGTCGAGACCACAGGGGTCCAGCACCGCGCCCGACAGGATGTGCGCGCCGACCTCGGATCCCTTTTCCAACACCACGACCTCGAGCGCCGGATCAAGCTGCTTGAGCCGGATCGCGGCGGATAAGCCCGCCGGCCCGGCACCGACGATGACGACGTCGTACTCCATGGATTCGCGTATCATCTCGGCCATGACCTAGGCTCCCCTGTCGTGCACGCAATCTTGCCCAACTTGGTTATCGGACCAGCCATTCCGGGGCAATCGAGACACGACGTTAAATTGTCGCGCTGCGACCCGTGCAGGGGCTTGCGGTGACGCCATCACCGCATATTCTGAAAGGCGAGGGTTGCCGCAGGAGACACCCCTTGAGGCTCGGTGGGCCAAGGGGTTATGAACGCTCACTTCAAGTTTCACGCTTTTCAGGACGGACCGATGGAAAAGATACCGCTGACCCGTGCCGGCTACGACAAGCTCCAGGCCGAGCTCAAGCAGCTCAAGAGCGAGGAGCGCCCTGCCATCATCAAGGCGATCGCCGAGGCCCGCGAGCATGGCGATCTGTCCGAAAATGCCGAGTATCATTCTGCCAAGGAGAAGCAGTCCTTCATTGAGGGCCGCATCAAGGAACTTGAAGGTGTCATGTCGCTGGCCGACGTGATCGACCCGGCCCGGATGTCGGGCGCGATCAAGTTCGGCGCCACTGTCGGGATCGTGGACGAGGATACCGATGCGGAAAAAACCTACCAGATCGTCGGCGAATACGAGGCCGACCTGGAGGCCGGGCGGCTTAACATCAAGTCGCCGCTCGCCCGCGCCCTGATCGGCAAGGAAGAAGGCGACAGCGTCGAGGTGCGCACGCCCGGGGGGGACCGCAGCTACGAGATCCTCAGCATTTCCTACCTCTAGGGCCGGAGACCCGCAGCATGGCGAACCGCCCAACCCAGGCCGACGTGGCCCTTCAAGCGGGGGAAAAGCCCGAGGGGCTGCGCGTCTCGGCGGTCGAGATCATCGCTGGACTACTCAGCCTGGGCTGGCTGGCAGCCTCGGCCCTGTTCTTCGTCGTGCTGCCCACCGACAGCGGCGGCGATGGCCTGGACACCGTTGCATTTGTCATGACGCTGCTGGCGGTCTTCCTGCCTGTCGCGGTGATCTGGGTTGCGGCCATTGCCATGCGTTCTGCCCGTATCGTGCGCGAGGAATCGCGGCGCCTCCAGGCGGCCGTGGACGCCATGCGCCAGACCTATGTCGCCGACCGCCAGGCCCGTGGTGCGTCGGGCGTGGATTCGACGGTGGAAAAGAAGCTCAACGAGATCGCGCAGGCCGCGCAGAAGACCGAGACGACGCTGGCGACGTTCACGTCGGCCCGGCCGGCCCCGTCAGCGGCGCCGTTGACCCCTGGCCCGAGGCCGGGCGGGGACGATCAGCCGACGCTAGCCCTGGGCACCAGCGCCGAGGACATGACCCCGCCGGTGCAGCGTTCGGACCTGATCCTGGCGCTGAATTTCCCCGATACCGAGGATGACGAGGTCGGCTTCGCCGCGCTGCGCCGCGCGCTGAAGGATCATACCGCGCGCCAGTTGATCCAGGCCAGCCAGGATGTGCTGACACTGCTCAGCCAGGACGGCATCTACATGGACGACCTTCGCCCCGACCGGGCGCGCCCCGAGTTCTGGCGCCGATTCGCGCGTGGTGAGCGGGGCAAACCCGTGGCCGCCTTGGGTGGGGTGCGAGACCGCTCGTCGCTGGCGCTGACGGCCGGGCGGATGCGCGAGGACACGATCTTTCGCGACGCCGCGCATCACTTCCTGCGCAAGTTCGACCAGATGCTGGAAGGGTTCGAGCAACAAGCCAGCGACGAGGAAATCGTCGCCTTGGCAGAGACGCGCACCGCCCGCGCCTTCATGCTGCTGGGGCGGGTGACGGGGGCGTTCGACTAGGCGGCGCCGCCGGACAGCAGATGCCGGGGCAAAGCGGCGGGCCGACCACCCGTTCAGCTTCCTTGGGCAAGCGCGTCGGATGACCGCTGCCAGCCCGAAAAAGACATGCGCCGACGATGCCGCGGGTGTTCGGGTTTGAGCCCGCCTCGGACAATCTCCGCGCGGAACAAGGCCGAAGGCCGCCGCGCATCGCCGACGCGCCCCTACGCGGCGGCGATTTGGCCGGGCGGCGCGAATCATTCCGGTTCTTTTCGGACTTGGCTGACATAAAGTGCTCAGACCCAACGCAGCTTCGCCACCGCGCGCGTCGGCGATGCGCGGCTCGAGCCAATGTCTGCTCCATGCCGCAAGGTTGTCAGCTATGATGCCGCTTTGCAAAGCCGGCTCCCAGCGCAAAGCTGCCGTAAGTGGGTCCGGCCAAGTGGCGACCCTTGGGGGCCATGTCGGTGGGTGCGCGCGGGACAGCAGGGCGGCGCGTCGCGCGGATCGGGGTGCGCAGGGTGGCGTCGGCGGCTCAGCCCACGCGGCGGATCATCGTCGTGGCACAGCGAAAGCCGAAGACGTACCGCAGCAGGCCCAGCCGGTGCTCTCCCCCGACAACGAAGCCCTGCCGTTCGTAGAGCGCGCGAGCGCGCGGATTGCTGTCGATCACGTCCAGTCGAAGTTCCGAGAACCCCCGGTCGGCGGCCTCCTGCGCGATGGCGTCCAGCAGGGCGGTGCCGATGCCCTGTCCGCGTGCCTCGGGGGCGACGATGATCCCGTCCATGACGAAGCGGTGGTTCTCGACCTCGCGTTCCAGCAGGCTCAGCGCGCCGGCGCGCAGCGGGCCGCCCAGCCGGCCGTAGTGCCGGACCATGTCGCTGATGTGGCCGCCCACGAAGGCGCCTCGGTAGGTCTTGAACCCTACCAGGCCCTGGATGCGCCCCGACCCGTCGCGCATCGTCAGCGCGTGGGTCGGGTCCATCGCGTCCTGCAGGAAGACCAGCGCCCGCCGCCGCGGGCCCATGACCCGGCCCAGCTTGTCGCCGAAGGCCCCCCAGTAGAGCGCGGCGATGCGCGGCCGCTCGTCCTCTGAAAAGCCGCGCGCCGGCGTCATTGCGAGGCGGCCAGCGCCGCCTCGGCCCGCGCCAGGTCCTCGGGCCGGTTCACGTTGAGAAACGACGAAGGCTCGGTCGCGGGGAAATGCGCCTGCGCCGCACCGTATTCACCGGTCCAGTCGGTCACTTTTCGCACCCCGTTTTCCAGTGCCGCGGACAGGTCAGGTCGCAGGTCCACCGGCCAGAGGCCGAATGTCGGATGCAGCCCGTCCTCGGCGGCCGCGATGGCCAGACCCACCGGGTGGCTTTCCCCCGCCAGCAGCAGGCGCGGAACAAGGTCGCAGGGAAAGAACGGCACATCCACGGGCACGGTCACGACATGCCGCGCGCCCATGGCCGCGGCCCAGTCCAGCGCGGCCAGAATACCGGCGAGCGGTCCGGCGTGCCCGGTGATACCGTCGGCCAGCTGCGTCAGGTCCGTCGCGAGCCGGGAATTGGCGTTCACCGCCAGCGCGGCAACCTGCGGGGCCAGCCGATCCACGGCGCGCTGCAAAAGCGTCTCTCCACCCAGCCTCACCATGGCCTTGTCCCGGCCGCCCATCCGGGTGCCGCGTCCGCCCGCGAGTATCACGCCCAGCGGCTGTGTCATCGGTTGCCATGCTCCCTGCAGCGCGATACGCGACCGTATTGCCTTGAACCATAGGTCAGTCCCGTGGCCCGATCCAAGCCGAAAAACACCTACCTGATGGGCATCCGCGATGCGCTGCCCTTCCTGCTGGTCGCGGGGCCTTTCGGGTTGCTCTTCGGGGTGGTGGCCGCCGAGTCGGGTCTCAGCGTGCCGCAGGCCATGGCCTTTTCCACCGTGGTCTTCGCGGGGGCGGCGCAATTCGCGGCCCTGCAATTGATCATGGACAACGCACCGATCCTGATCGTGGTGGCCACCGCGCTGGCGGTCAATCTGCGCATGGCGATGTATTCGGCCTGGCTGGCGCCCTGGCTTGGCGCGGCACCTTTGTGGCAGCGGGCCCTGGCCGCCTATGTGAACGTGGACCAGAGCTTTGCCTGTTCCGCCGTGCGTTTTGAACAATATCCGCAGTGGACGGTCGCGCAGCGCATGGCCTTTTTCTTCGGGGTGGTCACGCCGATCGCGCCGGGCTGGGTGGCGATGACCGCGCTTGGGCTCTGGCTGGGCGAGGGGGTGCCGGCCTGGATGGCGCTGGATTTCGCGATGCCGATCTGTTTCCTGGCCCTGATCGGGCCCATGATGCGGACGGCGGCGCACTTGGCGGCCGGGTTCACCTCGGTCGCGCTGGCGTTGCTGCTGGCGGGGGTTCCCTACAATCTCGGCCTGCTGGTCGCGGCGCTGGCGGCCATGGCTGTGGGCGCGCGGATCGAGCTGTGGCAGGCCCGAAGGGCTGCGGCATGAGCGACGCGACGATCTGGATCATTATCCTGGCAATAGGCATCGGCACCTTCCTGCTGCGGTTTTCCTTCCTGGGTTTGCTGGGCGGTGCGGACCTGCCCGAATGGGTGCTGCGGCACCTTCGCTACACGGCGGTGGCGGTCCTGCCGGGGCTGGTGGCGCCGCTCGTGCTCTGGCCCGGGGCGACGGGTGGTGACCCCGACGGCCCGCGGTTCGCCGCGGCCGTGGCGACGGTGGTGGTCGGATACTTCGCGCGCAACGTGCTGGCGGCCATCGGCGCCGGGGCGGTCACGCTATACGGTCTGCTTTGGCTTACGGGTCTGTCTGGATAGCCGCGTCGATGCGCGCGGCGGCGACGGACTTGTCGTCGCTGTCGGTCTCGCGGTATTCGCGCGTCTGCACGCCCGGCACTCTGGCGAACTGGTCGGCCAGGTTATTGGGGAAGAGGGTGGTGCGTATGAACCCGAACCCCGGCAACTGCGCCAGCATGCGAGAGGTGTGAACGGTGCAGAACGACTTGGGCGTCGGTCCGTTCTCCTGAACCAGGCGCAAGGCCAGCGCAGCGGTTGCGGGCGGGACCTCGACGTGCTGGATCTGCGTGTAATAGGTGATCCGCGAATGGTAGGAGATGTAGAACTGCTCGATCCGCGGGGTGATACCATAGTGAACGTCGTTGCGTTCGGGGATCGAGTCGTGGCCGAAGGTGCCGGCCGGGTCCCACAGGACGCGCTGGCTGGCATTGATCAGCAGCCCCGTGTGGGCGCCGTTGTCGCTGCCGGTGTTGCGCATGGTGTAAAGCGTCAGCGACTTGGGGCCGGGGTGCGTGTAGGCCTTGGCGGCAACAAATTCATCCGGAGCCCAGACTCGCGGTGCGCCGCAGGCCGCCAGCGCCAGTGGCGCGGTCAGGAGAAATTTGCGCCGGTCCATCTGCGATACGGGCCGGTCAGGCGCCGATCAGCGCGAGAAAGATCAGCACCACGATGATCGCGATGGTGGTCCGCACCGTGAAGGTCACGAATCCCTGAAAGGTCTTTTCGTGTTCGGTGGTGTCCATTTCACCATGCTTGTGCTGTGCCATGTCGGATCCTCGGGTGTGCAACTGCTATCAAGACGGCATGTAGCCCATTCCGGTGACCCTGTCAGCCCCGTTCAGACAGGATTGACCGCGGGTTGCACCGATCCGCCGCGCGTTCCGGTGTGACCTCGGCGGGCCTGAAACCACCAGGCGCCGTCTTCGCGCAGTTCGCGGGTGACGCGGCCGGTCTGGTAAAGGTTATTGAGATGGGCCAGTGCCTCGACCAGGGCCAACCCGTACTGGCTGCCGGAAATCTCGCGCTTGAAGATCGGCAGGAAGCAGTCACCGGCGCGGCGCGGCTCGGACAGGTGGCCCATCAGGCGGGCCAGCGCGCCGTGGTGGTTGTCGATCAATTGCGTCAACCGCAATGGCAGCCCGATGAAGGGCAGCTTGTGACCGCCCAGCACGAGGTGGCTGGTCTCGGCGTGGTCCTGGAACCGGGCGCAGCTGTCCAGCCATTCGGCCAGCGGATCGGCCTCGGGTTCGGTCGGGTAGACCCCGATATTGGGGCTGATCGAGGGCAGCAACTGGTCGCCCGACAGCACGAGGTCGTCATCGCGCGACCATAAGGTTGCCTGTTCCGGCGCGTGGCCGTTGCCCATCCGGATATCCCAATCGCGTCCGCCGATGCGGATCACCTGCCCCTCTTGCAGGCGGGTAAAGCCCAGCGGCAGCGGGTGGGTGCAATCGGCGAAATTGAAGGGGCGTTCGGCGCGGCGCGCTTCCAGCACCGCCGGGTCCATCCCGGCACGCTGGTAAAAGGTAATCGACCGGGCCGGGTAGGCGGGCTGTTCGTCAAGTTGCAGCATCCGCGCCATGAGCCAGCCGGTGCGCGGCATCGCCAGCTCCGCGCCCGCCTCCTGGAACCAGCCGGCCAGGCCCATGTGGTCGGGGTGGTGATGGGTGCATATGACACGGGTGACGGGCTTGCCTGCGAGCGGGCCGGCAAGGATTGAGTCCCAGATTCCGCGCGACTTGCGGCTGTCAAAGCCGGTGTCGATCACCGTCCAGCCGTCGCCATCGTCCAGCGCGTAGACGTTAACGTGATCCAGCGCCATGGGCAGCGGCAGGCGCAGCCAGAGCACGCCCTCGGCGATCTCGGTCGCCACGCCGTGATCGGGGGCGGTGTCCCACGGGTACCTGATGCCAGTCATGGCCTTGTTCATGGCCACGGACAGACCATCAGGCGCCCAGGTCGTCAAGCGTCAGTGACATGAGGTCTGCCGCCCCTGCGCGGGCCTCGGCCAGATGGGCGGCGTGTTCAGGCAGCAGGCGTGTGATGTAGAACCGGGCCAGCCGCGCGTGGCCGTCGTCGCCATGTCTTGCCGCCGACAGGTGGTAGTGCCCGCCAAGCACCCGGGCGAAGCCCATCAGGAAGGGGACCGCCCCGGCCAGGCGGTCGTCCATCTCGCGGGCGCCCAGCCATTCCACGGACTCGCGCAGGGTCTCGGCGGCCTCGTAGACATCGCGGGCCAGGTCGGGCAGGGCGCCCTTGGCGGCGTCGGCCCCCTCGCAGATCTCGTCGATCATGGCGATGGCGGCTTCGCCCCCGTCTGACATCTTGCGCCCGACCAGGTCGATCGCCTGAATCCCGTTGGTCCCCTCGTAGATCGCCGAAACGCGCACGTCCCGACAATACTGTGCGGCGCCGGTTTCCTCGATATAGCCCATGCCACCGTGCACCTGCACGCCCAGTTCGGCCACGCGGATGCCCGTCTCGGTGCCGAAGGTCTTGGTGATGGGTGTCAGAAGCGCGGCGCGCGCCTGCCACGCGGGATCCTCCGTCGCCGTGCCAAGGTCGATCGCCACGGCATTGGCAAAGGCGAGGGCGCGGGCGGCAAAGGTATCCGCCTTCATCGTGGCCAGCATTCGGCGCACGTCAGGGTGTTCGACGATGGCGCCGGTGCCGCCGGTCTTGCCCTGCTTGCGGTCCTTCGCATGGGCCAGGGCCTGCTGATAGGCGCCCTCGGCCACGCCGATTCCGTGGGTGCCCACGCCCAGGCGCGCGTTGTTCATCATGGTGAACATGGCTGCCATGCCGCCCTGGGGTTCGCCCACCAGCCAGCCAGTGGCGCCATCGTAATCCATCACGGCGGTGGGCGAGCCGTGCAGACCCATCTTGTGTTCAAGGCTGACCACGCGCAGGGAATTGCGCGCACCCGGATTGCCGTCCTTGTCGGGAATCCTCCTGGGGACCATGAACAGGCTTATGCCCCGGGTCCCCTTGGGAGCATCCGGCAGGCGCGCCAGAACAAGGTGGCAGACGTTCTCGGTGAAGTCATTGTCGGCCCAGGTGATATAGATCTTCTGGCCAGTGAGCGCGTAGGTGCCATCGCCGTTCGGCTCGGCGCGTGTGCGCAGGGCCCCCACGTCGGACCCGGCCTGCGGCTCGGTCAGGTTCATGGTGCCGCACCAGTCGCCTGAAATCAGTTTCGGCAGGTAGATCGCCTTGATTTCCGTGTCGGCGTGGTGTTCCAGCGCCTCGATCTGGCCCTGGGTCATCAGCGGGTTCATCTGCAACGCCAGGCAGGCCCCGCACATCATGTCGTTGACCGCGTTTGTCAGCGTCATGGGCAGGCCCAGCCCGCCATTGTCGGGATGGGCGGACATGCCTATCCAGCCGCCCTCGGCAATGGCGCGATAGCCCTCGGCAAAGCCCGGCGGCGTGCGGACAACTCCGTTGTCCAGCATGGCAGGGTGCAGGTCGCCCGCCCGCTGCAGTGGCGCCAGCACCTCGTCGCACATCTTGCCGGCCTCGGTGAGGATCGCCTCGACCATGTCGGGGGTGGCCTCGGCGAAACGGTCCGTGGCGCGGACCGCCTCGAAGCCCGCCACCTTGTCGAGGAGAAAGCGCATTTCCTGGACGGGGCTCTGATAGGGCATCGGGACCTCTCTGCGATGATGCTTGGATTCGCGGCGGGGGCCGGGTAAGGCGACCGGACCCTTGCGATACGCTAATACGCCGGAACCCTGCCGCAACCGAAACGCCACGTCATGACCGCCCAGCCCCCCGGGACAGAAACCGAGCACCTGACCGCCGACGCTGCCGGGCTGGACCGCGCCGCGGCACTGCTGGCAGCGGGCGGGCTGGTCGCGATCCCCACGGAAACGGTCTACGGGCTGGCCGTCGATGCGAGAGATGATGAAGCCGTCGCGCGGCTCTATCACGCCAAGGGGCGCCCGACTTTCAACCCGTTGATCGTCCATGTTGCCGATACCGAACAGGCCAGCGCGCTGGTCGCGATGCCGCCCGAGGCCGTACGATTGGCGCAGGACTTCTGGCCAGGTGCGTTGACGTTGGTTCTGCCGATCAGGCCGGACTCGGGGATTTCGCCGCTGGTCACCGCGGGGCTGGCCACGCTGGGTGTCCGGGTTCCCGCCCATCCGGTGGCGCGCGACCTTCTGCGCCGCACCGGGCCGCTGGCTGCGCCCTCGGCCAATCCGTCGGGGCAGGTCAGCCCCACCCGGGCAAGCCACGTGCTGGAGGGCCTGTCGGGCCGGATCGCCGCTGTCGTGGATGGCGGCGCCAGTACCGTGGGCGTAGAAAGCACCATCGTCGGCGTCCTGCCCGACCCGGTGTTGCTGCGCGCCGGTGGCATCCCCTCCGAGGCATTGGAGGCCTGCCTTGGGATGGGATTGTTCGTCGGCGGCGAGGCCGGCCAGCCGATTTCCCCCGGACAACTGGCCTCGCACTATGCGCCGAAGGGCGCGGTGCGCCTGAATGCGGCCGCGGCGGAACCGGGGGAGACGATGCTTGGTTTCGGTGATGTACCCGGAGACCTGACGCTGTCGGCCAGCGGAGACCTTGTCGAGGCGGCGGCAAACCTCTTCGCGCGGCTTCACGAGTTGAACCGGATGGGCGCGGAACGCATCGCCGTGGCCCCGGTTCCCGAGACGGGGTTGGGCCGGGCGATTAACGACCGGCTGCGCCGGGCGGCCGCGCCCCGTTAGGCGTGCCCGGCGGTATCCGACAGGGTCAGCGGATTGATTCCCAGCCGTTTCAGCGCGGCAGTCCATTTGTGTTCGTTGGCACGCCCGAACAGGATGTCGTCCGAGGCCGAAACAGTCAGCCAGCCATTCTGCGCGATCTCTGATTCAAGCTGTCCCGGTCCCCAGCCGGAATAGCCGAGCGCCAGAAGGCTGCGGCGCGGGCCCTCGCCCTTGGCGAGCGCTTCGATAACGTCCAGCGTCGCGGTCATGGCCACGCCGCTGCCCACGGTGATCGTTCCCTCTGGTGATATGAAATCGCTCGAATGAAGCACGAAACCGCGCGCCGTCTCGACCGGCCCGCCGAAGTGCACCCGCACGTCGGGCGCGTCGGAGGCGAGGGTTTCGGGTCCGATCTCCATCTGCTCCAGCAGTTCGGAAAACCTCAGTTCGGGGGCGGGCTTGTTCACGATAAGGCCCATCGCTCCGTCGCCTGAATAGGCGCAGACGTAGATGACGGAATTCGCGAAGCGCGGATCGCCCATGCCGGGCATGGCGATCAGCAATTGTCCGGTCAGGTCGTCGGGTTCTGGAGTCATGGAACAATGATGTGGTGCGCGGGCGCCACGCGCAAGGCCTCGCGAACCTCGGGCTGACCCAAACGTGACTTTCCATTCGCGGGCTACTGCGTATCTAGAAGGCATGATCCGATTTGCCGCCTCCCTGCCGCCGATCCTCTTGGCCGCCACCCCGCTCTGGTCCGATCCTGTCAGCGATATGGTGTCGGTCCGGGCGTTGTCTGGTTGGCGGATGGAGGACGGCCGCCACATGGCAGGACTGGAAATCACTCTGGCACCGGGGTGGAAGACCTACTGGCGTGCGCCGGGTGACGCGGGGATTCCGCCACTGTTCGATTGGTCGGGGTCCGAGAATATCGCGGGTGTTGCCTTTCATTGGCCGGTGCCACGGGTCTGGTGGTCGAACGGCATGCGGTCGATCGTCTACAGCGACCGCGTGGTGATCCCGATGGAATTCGACCTCGCCGAGGGCACGGGTCCGGCCCGCGCCGTGGCGCAGGTGCAACTGGGCGTTTGCGAGGATATCTGCGTGCCGGTGCAGGTCGGGTTCGATGCCGTGCTGCCCGAGCAGGGCAGCCGCAACCCCCGGATCGCGGCGGCGCTGCTTGACCTCCCGCGCACCGCCGCCGAGGCCGGGGTCGAGACTGTCCGATGTGGCCTGGAACCGGAGTCCGACGGCATGGCCGTGACCGCCCGCATCGAAATGCCCCCGATCGGCCGGCAGGAAAGCGTCGTGATCGAGGCGGGCCGCCCGGACATCTGGATATCGCAACCCGAGACCCGGCGCGCGGGCGATGTGCTGATCGCGCAGGCCGACATGGTTCAGGTCGAGGGCGGTGCCTTCGCGCTCGATCGTTCCGACATCCGGATCACCGTCTTTGGCGGCGGCACGGCCGTGGATATTCAGGGCTGCGGTGCCGACTGATCGCGCCGCGCGCCACGCAGTCCCAGAAACAGCATCGTCAACAGGTAAACCAACCCAAGCCAGGCCAGGGTCAGCGCCGCGAAAGCGGCCAGTGCAAGGGGGGTTCCGTTCAACATTGGCAGGGTCTCGGCCAGTGGCGGCAGGGCGCGGCCCGAGGCCAGCACCGGCACCACAAGCCCGGCAAAGGCCGCCGCGGCCCCCGCCGCGCCCAGCCAGCTTGGCCAGCGGATCGCGCCCTGCCCCGCGCGCAGCGCGCGCTTGGCCGCCCGCACCTGGTTTGCGATATCTTCCTGAATGGCCAGCAGGGCAGGGACGACGATCAGCACCAGCACCATGCCGAAGCCCAGCCCGTAGACCAGCGTGATGACCGTGGGCTTGAGGAACTCGGCCTGGCTCGACCCTTCGTAGAGCAGCGGCATCAGGCCCAGCACCGTGGTCATAGTGGTCAGAAGGACCGGGCGCAGGCGGTCGCTGGTGCCGTCGATGATGGCCGGGATCATCCCGCGCGTTTTCGCGTGTTCGTCGATCGTGGTCACGAGCACGATGGAATCGTTGATGATGATCCCGGTCATGCCCAGCAGGCCCACGACGGTGAACATGCTCATCGGGATGCCCCACTGGTAGTGGCCGTAGATCGTGCCGACCAGACCGAAGGGAATGATCGCCATGACGATCAGCGGCCTTGTCCAGCTGGAAAAGATCCAGGCCAGCGTCAGGAAGATACCTGTCAGTGTCAGGATCAGCCCGGTGCGGGCATCGTTGAGGAACTCGTTTTCCTGTTCGGCCAGTCCCGACAGAGAGGTGTCCACGTTGTAGCGTGTCCGGACATCGGGCAGGATCTGCTCCTCGATCAGGCGCGTGACCTCGGCGGCGCGTTCGGCGTCGTCGTCTGACAGGTCGCCGCTCACGGTGATCAGCTGGATGCCATTCTCGCGGTTCACGGTCGAAAAGCCCGTGCGCGTGTCGACCGTGACGAGATCGGCCAGCGGCACGTAATTGCCGTCTGGGCTGCGCATCTGGGTGCGATCGAGGAAATCCGCCGTCAGCTCGCCCTTGGGCAGTTCCACGCGAATCTCGGCGCTGCGGGCGCCCATCGGATAGGTCGCTGCCTCGATCCCGCCCAGCCGGTCGCGCAGGACGCGGCCCAGCCCGTCGATGGAAAAGCCCAGCGCCTGGCCCTGCGGCGTCAGTTCGAGGACCAGCTCCTCCTTGTCGTAAGACAGGCTGTCCTCCAGTGCCGAGACCTCGGAGAATTGCCCCAGTTCGGATTTCAGGTCCTCGGCCGCGGCCTTGAGCGTCTCCGAATCCGCGCCGTAGAGCTGGATGTCGATGTCATCGCCCCCCGGGCCGCTGGCCCAGGACCGGAAGCTGACCGTTTCCACCATGGGATGGCGACTGACGCGATCCTGCAGGTCGGCCACGAAAGCGAAGCTGGAATAGGGGCGCAGGTCGGCGTCGATAAGTTCGATCGAGATCGACCCCAGCTGGTCTGCATCCTTGGTCTCCGCGCCCGACAGCCCGCGTCCGGCATTGCCGCCGATCTCGGCGATGACATAGTCCAGTGGATTGTTGCCGTGTTCGTCAGCGTATTCCTTGCCCAGCGCCTCTGTCGATTCCTGCATGCGGCGCATCATCTCCAGCGTGTCAGCGCGTGTCGCGCCGGGCAGCATGGCGAAATTGCCGGTGACCGACCCCTGTTCGGGGGCGTTGAAGAAGCGCCATTGCACGTCGCCCTTGACGAAAAGCGCGACCTGGCTGGCCAGCACGACGAAAAGCCCCGCCATGACCGGGTAGCGTGCCCAGATCACACCTGCCATCAGTGGGCGGAAAAGAGTGCTGCGCACCCAGACGAAGCCGCGATTCACCACCCGCGAGGGCAGGTCGTACCAGGCGGTGCCCGATGATTTCTCCAGCGACTTGTACATGTGGTGCGGCAGGATCAGGAAGCACTCCACCAGCGACGCCACGAGCACCACGATCACGGTGAAGGGAATGTCGGCGATCAGGTCGCCGAAACGGCCGCCCACGGCCACCAGCCCCATGAAGGCGATGATGGTGGTCAACGTGGCCGAGAAGACCGGCTGGAACATGCGCCGGGCCGCGTTCTCGGCAGCCACTGCCGGGGGTTCGCCCAAGCGGTGGCGCGCGTCGGCGTGTTCGCCCACCACGATGGCGTCGTCGACCACGATGCCCAGCGTGATGATCAGTGCAAAAAGCGAGATCATGTTGATCGTCAGGCCCGCCACCAACATCAGCGCGATCGCGGCCGACATGGCCACGGGGATACCGGCGGCCACCCAGAAAGCGGTACGTGCGTTCAGGAACAGGAACAAAAGGCCCACAACCAGACCCAGCCCCAGCAGCCCGTTGCTGTAGAGGATGTCCAGGCGCCCGGTGATATAGTCGGCCCGCGCCCGGATCAGGTCGACGCTGGTGCCTTCGGGCAGGGTCGCCTCCATGGCGGCAGCGACCTCTTCGACCTTTTGCTGTATCTCGATGGCGTCGCCGCGGGCCGATCTGTCGACGCGCACGGTGATTGCCGGGTCCTCGCCCACGAAGTAGGCGCGTTCGCGGTCCACACCCTCGACAAGAACCGTGCCCACGTCACCGATGGTCAGCTTGCTTCCGTCGGGGTCCGAGCGCAGCACGATCCCGGCGATCTCGTCGGCGCTGCGCTTGGCCACGCCGGTTCGCACGCGGGCCGAACCGGACACATCGCCGGCCGGGTCGGTGCTCACCTCTTCGGCGATGGCCTCGGATATCTGGGCCATGGTCACGTCGTGCCGGATCAGCGAAAGTGACGGCACCTCGACGATGGTCGAGGGCGCGGCGACGCCGCGGATCGTGGTGCCGGTCACGCCCTCGGCGAAAAGCCGCGTGACCAGTTCATCGGCGAAACGGCCCAGTTGGTCCACCCCCACGGGGCCGGTGATGACCACGTCCGTCACGCGGTCTGACCAGGTGCCGCGGCGCACCTCCGGCTCCTCGGCGTCCTCGGGCAGGTTGCTGATCGTGTCCACGGCCAGCTGGGTGTCCTCGGTTGCCTTGGCCATATCGTAGCCAGGCTCGAAGTCCAGGGTGATCCGGGCGCTGCCCTCGCGCGAGGTAGAACTGGTTTCGGCCACACCCTCGACCGCCATCAAAGCGGGCTGCATCAGTTGCACGATGGCGGCGTCCACGTCCTCGGCCCCGGCCCCGTCCCAGCGCACGGACACAGAGACGCTGTCGATGATCACATCTGGAAAGAACTGCGCCCGCATCTTGGGAAAGGCGGTGATCCCGGCGGCCAGCAGCAGGATCAGCAAGAGGTTGGCCAGCGTGGCATGGCGGGTGAAGTAGGACAGAAGTCCTCCGACCGGGGTGCGCGTCGCCATGGATCAGCCTCCCATCCGGGTTTCCAGGCGGGTGACGACGTCGGCGGGCACCTCCTCCTGTTCCAGTTGAGACAGAACCCGGGCCTTGGCCTCGTCCGGCATCGGGCTGCCCTCGACGAAGGCCACCAGCTTTGCGCGGCGCTCGGGATCAAGGGCGATCACCTGCGGTTCGGCCGGTGCAGCCGAGGTGCGGTCCAGGTTCAGGGGCTGCACCTTGATGCCCGAGCCGAGCAGGGGCGAGCGTTCCGCGACGATGCGCTGCCCGGCCAGGTCGGGCGCGCGGATGATCACGTTGTCCCCTTGGCGGCGCAACAGGGTCACCGGCGCTTCGGCCAGGCGGTTCTCGGCGTTCAGAACCAGCACTGTATCGTCGGCGGCCACGGCCGTGGCGGGCACCAGCGCGACGCCGTCCAGCGGTGGTTCCATAACCGAGACCGTGACGAAATCGCCCGGCCGCATCCCGGCGGTGTCCTCCAGCGTGGCAAAGAGCACGCGCCCGGTCTGTCCCTCGCCCACAAGCGCACTTTCGCGGGTGACGGTTCCCCCGGCCGTCAGGTTCAGCCCCTCGACGGCGAGCGAGACGGTGACCTGCGCACCCACGGCTGTCCCGTCGGCTTCCAGCAGCCGGGAATATTGCGACGTGGACAGTCGAAACGAGACTTCCAGCCGGTTCGGGTCGATCAACTGGCCCAGTCGTTCGTTGGCCGTCGCACGGATTCCGGGCGAGGCTGTGACCTCGGCCAGCGACCCGGCGAATGCGGCGTGGATCTCGGTGTCGGCCACGGTGCGCTCGGCCTCGTCGAGGTCGATCCCCGCGCGGTCCAGCCGGGTGCGTGCCTGGTCGACGCGCGCCTCGGCCTGGGCAAGGGCCTGGCGGCGCGACAGAACAGCTTGTTCTGCGGTCGAGACGGCCAGTTCGGCGGTCTCGACCGCCGCGGCGGTGCCCACGCCGCGGTCGGCCAGGTCGCGCTGGCGTGCCAGGGCGCGACGGCGCAATTCGGCCTGGTCCTCGGCGGCGGCCAGCTCATCGCTTGCAAGGGTCAATGCCCGTTCGGCGTCGCGTAGTTCGGCCTGCGCATCCTGCATGTCGGCGCGGCTTCGCGCGAGCGCCGCGCGGGCATCGCTGGGATCGATCCGCACGAGCAACTCGCCCGCTTCGACCCGGCCACCGTCGCGGAAATTCTCGGATACCTCGAGCACCGTGCCGCCCGCAACGGCGCGCAGGTCCAGCGTGCGGGCGCTCTCCAACTCGCCGAAAAGGGTCAGCTCGGGCGCGATGGTTTTCGGCTGCACCTCGACCACGTTGACTGACAGGACCCGCTCGCGTTGTTCAAAGCTGCGGGGTTCGGCGTTCATGCGCTCCTGCACGGCAAGCCGCACGGTATTGCCCGCCCAGGCAAAGAGCGCGAGCGTAAGCGCCAGAAGGAAGATGCCGACAAGGCTGCGGCGAAGAAACTGCATGTGCCCCTCTCTGGATCACTGCGACTGGGCCGGTCCTTCGCGGCCCAAACAATATTGAGTTCTACGCCGTCAGGACCGGTTCCGATCACATGCGGCGGATTTACACTGCTACGCGCGGGCTGCTCATTTCCGTCGATTGCCTTCCTCCAGCCGCGGGGAAATCTCCACGAAGTTGCAGGGCCGGTGGCGATAGTCCAGCTGATATGCCAGGATTTCGTCCCAGGCATCCTTGCAGGCACCGGTGCTGCCCGGCAGGGCGAACAGGTACGTGCCCCCAGCCACACCGCCCGTGGCGCGCGACTGGATTGCGCTGGTCCCGATCTTGTTCATCGAGACAATGGTGAAAACCGTGCCGAAGGCGTCGATCTCCTTTTCATAGACTTCTCGGTGGGCTTCGACCGTCACGTCGCGCCCCGTAAGGCCGGTGCCGCCGGTCGAGATGACGACGTCGACCCGTGGGTCGGTGACCCAGCCGCGCAGAACGTCCGCGATGGTGGCACGGTCATCCTTGACGATGCGGCGGTCGGCCAGAACGTGCCCCGCGCCCGTCAGCCGGTCGACAAGGGTCTGGCCCGAGCGGTCCTGGTCCAGCGAGCGCGTGTCGCTGACCGTCAGCACGGCTATGCGGAGAGGAATGAAGTCTCGCGTGTCGTCGATGCGGCTCATGTCGGATCCTTCAGGCGGGCCCTGAGCGTCAGCAGGTCGGCCCAGGCTTCGCGCTTGGCCGCAGGGGTGCGCAGCAGGTAGGCCGGGTGGAACATGGGCAGAACGGGCAGGTCCAGCGCCCGCGCCCAGTGCCCGCGCATCCGGGTGATGCCGGACCGGCCCAACAGCGCCTGGCAGGGCGTGTTGCCCATGAGCACAAGAATTTTCGGCGCTGCCATTTGGATGTGGCGCTCCACGAAGGGCAGCATCATGGCGATTTCCGTCTTGTCCGGCGTGCGGTTCTGCGGCGGCCGCCAGGGAAGGATGTTGGTAATATAGACCGGGGCCTCGGTGCGGTCGCGGCCGCGGTCGATGGCCGCCAGCATCCGGTCGAGCAACTGGCCCGCCCGCCCCACGAAAGGCAGGCCCTCGCGATCCTCGTCGCGGCCCGGGGCCTCACCCAGGATCATCACCGGCGCGCCGGCGATCCCGTCGGCAAAGACAAGATTGCGCGCCCCGGCCTTGAGATCGCAGTGGTCGAAGTCTGCCATGGCCGCGCGCAGACCCGCGAGGTCCTGCGCCGCGCGCGCGGCCTCGCGCGCGGCGGCGATGGCGTCCACGGGGGGCGGGGCGCTCCCGGGCTCGGCGCGGGGCGCATCGGTCGGCGGTTGCGGCGTCACCTCTTGCGGTGCGTCCGCGGATCGCGGCGCGGTGCCGGCCAGCTCATAGCGGTTCACCGTCTTGTCCTGGATGGCTTCGTCAGCGCCCATCTCGATCTGCCAATCGAGAAGCGCTTTCGCGGTCCAGTAATCCAGTGCCGATTCCATGGCGCCACTCTACCCCCGCCGGGGGCCGGGCAAAAGCCATGCTGCTTGCCCCCGGGGCGGGGCGCACCTATAACCGCCACAGCCACGCCCACGGCACGGACAAGGGGAAGACGCCATGACCTTCCGCGCGGAGCATCTTCTGGGGATCGAGCATCTCTCGCCGGCGGATATCACCGTGCTTCTGGACCTTGCCGACCAGTATGCACAGCACAATCGCCAGGGCCGTGCCCATCGCGACGTGCTGGAAGGGCTGACCCAGATCAACATGTTTTTCGAGAATTCCACGCGCACCCAGGCCAGCTTCGAGATCGCAGGGACCCGACTGGGCGCAGACGTGATGAACATGGCGATGCAGGCCAGTTCGGTGAAGAAGGGCGAGACGTTGGTCGATACGGCCTTGACGCTGAATGCCATGCGGCCGGACCTTCTGGTGGTGCGCCATCCGCATTCGGGCGCCGTCGACCTGCTGTCGCAGAAGGTCGAGTGCGCGGTGCTCAATGCCGGGGACGGGCGCCACGAACACCCCACCCAGGCGCTGCTGGACGCGCTGACAATACGCCGCCACCATGGCCGGCTCCACCGGCTGTCCATCGCCATTTGCGGCGATATCGCGCACAGCCGTGTGGCGCGCTCCAACATCCTGTTGCTGGGCAAGATGGAGAACCGCATCCGCCTTGTCGGCCCACCCACTCTGATGCCTGCCCAGGTCGAGGATTTCGGTGTCGAGGTGTACCACGACATGGCCGAGGGCCTGCGCGACGTCGACGTTGTCATGATGCTGCGGCTTCAGCGCGAGCGCATGGACGGTGGCTTCATCCCCTCGGAACGTGAGTATTTCCATCGCTACGGGCTGGATGCCTTGAAACTGGCCCATGCCAAGGACGACGCCATCGTCATGCACCCGGGGCCCATGAACCGCGGGGTCGAGATCGACGGCACCATCGCCGATGATATCAATCGCAGCGTGATCCAGGAACAGGTCGAGATGGGCGTCGCCGTGCGCATGGCGGCCATGGACCTGCTGGCCCGCAACCTGCGCGCCCGCCGCGGGGCACGGGCCGCAGGGGTGATGGCGTGACGGCCAGTGGCGGTACCGGCCCGGTCCTGCACGAGGGGGAAGAAGTGATCTTCGATCACGTGCCGTCTCTGCGGTCTTTCCAACTGACCGCGCTTGTGCTGCTGGGGCTGACCTTGTTGCCGGCCGCGGGCTTTGCGGCGGTCTTCCCCGACAGTTTCTGGCCCGCCGTGCCCTTCTTTCTGACCTGCATGATCCTCTTGCAAGAGCGGTTTCGGCTGGGGCGTCACCGCGCCTGGATCACATCCCGGCGTATCGTGTTGCAAGAGGGCGAAGAGATCGCGATGAAGGATGTGGACAGGGCCGTGCCGCGCGGCAACGGCGTCCGTGTGACCTGCCGTCGCGGTGCGCGCCGGCGGCTGCGGCTGTCTTATGCTCCCGACAGGCCCGCACTTGCGCGGGCGATCAACACCGTCGCGCAGGAGGCGTCATGACCGACCAACTGGCCATACCGGCCGCCGGGGTGCGCTCCGTCTGGGTCTTCACCGCGGACCTGCCCGAGGCGGACCTGGAGGAGTTTCGAGGCGCGGATGACGCTCCAGGGACCGACCGCGACTCTCGGCTGGAGCAGGCAGTGGGCGCGGGGCGGCTGGCCCCGTCGCACGTGGAACTATTCATGGCCGAGACCATGGCCGATTACGGACTGAGCGATTACCTTGTCGAGGCCAACGGAATGGACGCGTCCAGCGTGGACCCCGACCGCGCGCGGCTCGACGCGCTGAGGGGGCCGGTGCTGCTGGTCCTTTCGGGCGCGCTGGCGGATGGCATCGACCGGCTGGAGCCGAAGGCGCCGCTGACGCTGGTCGGCCGCTATACCGAGACGCCGAATTTCACGCTGCGCCCGCCCCTGCAATCCGTTGCCGCACCGGGGTCCATCGCGGATGCTCCTCCGGTCAAGCGTCCCTCGGACGCGGCCATGTCGGGGCGGATCGCGGCGCTGGCGCTGCTGGTTCTGTTCCTTGTCGTCGGCATGATGATCTGGGTGGGGGCATGACCGACTATCAACTGACACCAACGGTCGACCTGGCCCCGAACGAAAAGGTTAAGGCCAGTTTCACCGCCGACCGCATGACCTACTGGCGCGACATGGCCTGGATGGCGGTGGTTGCGATGCTGGCGGGCATGGGCGTGCTCTGGGCCATCGGCAACCCGCATGTCTGGACCGGTGCCATCGGGGGGCTCGCGGCAATCGCCCTGCGCGGCTGGTATGTCATGAGCGACGAGATGGGCGTGCGCTGGGACCTGACCGATCGGCGCCTGCTGGGCCCGGCCGGCCGCGACATCGCGCTGCGCGAAATCGAGAAGGTGCGCCGGCTCGGTTCGGCGGTTCAGGTCGTCACCCGTTCCGGGGACAAGCACCTGGTCAAGTACCAGGCCGACGCTCCCGCGGTCATGGCGCAACTCGAACGCGCGAAAAGGGGCTGAAATGAGCGAGCCGCAGGTGACCGGGCCATGCCCGGCGGCACGGGGAACGACATGAAGACCCTGATCGAGAACGCCCGGCTGATCGATCCCGAAGCCGGCACCGAGAGTCGGGGTGCGGTCCTGATCGAGGGCGCGTGCATTCGGGATGTAATCACCGGTGACACCGCCGGCATCGAGGCCGCCCGCCTGGACGCGGACGGCAAGTGCCTTGCGCCCGGGATCGTGGACATCGGCGTGAAGGTCAGCGAGCCGGGTGAGCGCCACAAGGAAAGTTTCGCCAGCGCGGGCCGGGCGGCCGTCGCCGGGGGCGTGACCACCATCGTGACACGCCCTGACACGGTGCCCGCCATCGACACGCCCGAAACGCTGGAATTCGTCGAACGCCGCGCGAGCGCGGACACGCCGGTGACCGTGCTGCCCATGGCCGCGCTGACCAAGGGCCGCGAGGGCCGCGAGATGACCGAGATCGGTTTCCTGCTGGACGCGGGCGCCGTGGCCTTTTCGGATGCTGATCGGGTCGTGACCGACACGCGGGTCTTTGCCCGGGCGCTGACCTATGCGCGCTCATTGGACGCGCTGGTGATCGGTCACGTGCAGGACCCGGGGCTGTCGGCGGGGGCGGCCGTGACCAGCGGCAAGTTCGCCTCGCTGCGGGGGCTGCCGGGGGTGTCGCCAATGGCCGAGCGCATGGCGCTTGACCGCGACATCGCGCTTCTGGAGATGACCGGCGCCGCCTACCACGCCGACCAGATCACCACCGCCCGCGCCTTGCCCGCGCTGGAACGCGCCCGGCGCAACGGGCTGAACATCACCGCAGGGGTCGGCGTGCATCACCTGACCCTGAACGAGATGGACGTGGCTGACTATCGCAGCTTCTTCAAGCTCAAGCCGCCCCTGCGCGCCGAGGACGACCGGCAGGCGGTTGTCGAGGCCCTGGGGGCAGGTCTGATCGACGTCATCTCGTCGATGCACACCCCGCAGGACGAAGAATCCAAACGCCTGCCCTTCGAGGAAGCCGCAAGCGGCGCGGTGGCCCTTGAGACCCTGCTTCCGGCGGCGCTACGGCTGGTTCACGCCGGCGCACTTGGCCTGCCGCAGCTGTTCCGGGCGCTTTCACTGAACCCCTCGGCGCGGCTTGGCCTCGACAGCGGCAGACTGGTCAGGGGTGCGCCCGCAGACCTGGTACTGTTCGACCCCGATGCCAGCTACCGGCTCGACCGGGCCACGCTGGAATCGAAGTCCCGGAACACGCCCTTTGACGGTGCCATCCTGCAGGGCAAGGTACTGGGCACCTGGTCGGGGGGACAGCGTGTTTACGGCTGAACGGGGAGCACCATGCCCGAGATCGTGACCTCGCTTCCCGTTCTCGGCCTCTGGGCGCTGATCGGCTACCTTGTGGGCTCGGTCTCGGCGGGTCTTGTCATGGCGCGGCTGTTTGGGCTGGGCGACCTGCGCAGGATAGGATCGGGCAATATCGGCGCCACGAATGTCCTGCGCACGGGCAACAGGCCCGCGGCGGCCCTGACACTGGCGCTGGACGCGGGCAAGGGCGCTATCGCGGTTCTGCTGGCCCGCGCCTTCGTGGCGGGTGACGCGGTGCAGCTGGCCGGGCTGGCCGCCTTCCTGGGCCATTGTTTCCCGGTCTGGCTGGGCTTCCGCGGCGGCAAGGGGGTGGCGACCTTCCTGGGCACGCTGCTGGCGCTGTTCTGGCCGCTGGGGCTGGCGGCCTGCGCGACCTGGGCGGTCATGGCGGCGGTCTTTCGCATTTCGTCACTGTCCGCGCTGGTGGCGGCGGTGCTGGCCCCGCTCTGGGCGGTACTGCTGGGCCGGGTGGATCTTGCCATGCTCTGCGTCGTGCTGGCGGCGGTGATCCTTCTGCGCCACGCCGATAACATCGGCCGCATCCTGAAAGGCACCGAAAAGCGGATCGGGGACAAATCCTGAGACCTCTCCTTCTGTGCCTGGTTCTGTAGGCCGTGCTTGCCGCCCGTGCCGCCGAACATTGCCCGATGGACGGCGTCGGGGCGGGCAAGTGGTCGTGACGCGGCTTTTCATCATTGACCTGTCGCCCCAGGATGGCGAAGTCTGGGTGCGTCATCATGACGCTGTTAAAAAAGGAGTTTCATTCATGGATTTCACGACAGCCGTCCGTACCGCGCTGCTAGAGCGTTACGCGGATTTCCGGGGACGCTCCAGCCGGTCGGAATACTGGTGGTTTGTCCTGTTCAACATTCTGGTTCAGATATTCCTGAACCTGCTGACCAGCATGGCTGCGGCCTTCGCCTTCCTGTCACTGATCGTCATGCTCGGCCTTCTTGTCCCGGGAATCGCGGTTGGCGTGCGCCGCCTGCACGATCTTGGCAAAAGCGGGTGGTGGCTGCTGCTGGGCTTCATCCCGATCGTCGGCGTCATCGTGCTGATCTACTGGTTCATCCAGCCTGGTGAGGATCAGCCCAACGACTGGGGCCCAAACCCGCTCGGCCCCGTCAACCCGGCCCGGACCTTCGAGTGATGCGATCTGCCCGGTTCCGTGCTGGACCGGGTTCGGCACCCTCAGTAGCTGAAATCTTCGTAGATCCGGGACAGGTCGCCGTTCCAGGCGCCGTTGTAGGCGGCCAGCAGTTCGTCGGCCGGGGTCTGGCCCGTTTCGATCGTGTCCTCGAGCGCGTGCAGGAAGTGGCGTTCGTCCACCACCATGCCGCCCAGACCGGGCCGGGCGCGGGCCTTGAGCCCGCCACGGGCGATGTCGACGACCTCCTTGGCCAGGTCCTGCATTGTGCGCCCGCCGACCCGGGCCTGTAGGCCTTGCACCGAGGCCTCCACCCGCCAGGCCTCGCGCGTTTCCGCATCCCAGTCCTTGACCAGATCCCAGGCGTTATCCAGTGCGGACTGGTCATACATCAGCCCCACCCAGAACGCGGGCAGCGCGCACAAGCGCCGCCAGGGGCCGCCGTCTGCGCCGCGCATCTCGATGAATTTCTTGATCCGGGCCTCGGGGAAGATCGTGGTCAGGTGATCGGCCCAGTCCGACAGCGTCGGCACCTCGCCCGGCAGGGCTGGCAGCCGGCCGTCCAGGAAATCGCGGAAGGACTGGCCCAGGGCGTCGATATATTTGCCGTCACGGTAGACGAAATACATCGGCACATCGAGCGCGTAGTCGACCCAGCGCTCGAAGCCCATGCCCTGTTCGAAGACCCAGGGCAGCATGCCGGTGCGGTCTGCGTCCAGGTCGCGCCAGATGCGACTGCGCCAGCTCTTGTGGCCGTTCACCTTGCCCTCGAAAAACGGTGAATTGGCGAACAGTGCCGTGGCGACCGGCTGCAGGGCCAAGGCTACGCGCAGTTTCTTGACCATGTCCGCCTCGGACCCGAAGTCCAGGTTCACCTGCACGGTGCAGGTCCGGTACATCATTTGTGTGCCGTGGGTGCCGACCCGGCCCATGTAGTCGGTCATCAGCCGGTAGCGCCCCTTGGGCATCATCGGCATGTCGTCTCCCGTCCAGATCGGAGCCGCGCCAAGGCCGATGAAGCCCGCGCCGATCTCGTCGGCGATGTCCTTGACCTCGCGCAGATGGGTATTCACCTCGTCGCAGGTCTGATGGATGGTTTCCAGCGGCGCGCCGGACAGTTCCAGTTGCCCGCCCGGTTCGAGAGACACATTGGCCCCGCCCTTTTCCAGCCCGACGATGTTCTCACCCTCGAAGACCGGCGCCCAGTCATAGCGAAATCGCAGCCCTTCCAGCATGGCCTTGATCGAGCGTTCTCCGTCGTAGGGCAGGGGACGCAGGGTGTCGGTGCAATAGCCGAACTTCTCGTGCTCGGTGCCGATGCGCCAGTCTGCCTTCGGTTTGCAGCCCGCTTCGAGATAAGCGGCAAGCTGGTCGCGGCTTTCGACGGGGCCGCCGCCGGTCTGGGGGATGGACATGGGCGCGCGCCCCTCTCGTTCTTGCGTGTGTCAGGTTCGTTAGGTGCATCGCCCCACCGGGCAAGTCAATGCACGGGGACTGTGCGTTTCGGTTCGTGTCAATGCAACCTGCGGGCCCCGGGCGCTTCGCGCGTCCAGAGCGTGCGTGCCTCGCGGCCGGGGCGGTCCAGCGCCTGCAACAGGTGATCGAGCCCGACCCCGGGAAGCGCCGCGAAGACATCGAAAAGCCCGTCGGCCCCGCGCGCGTCGGCGGGGATCGCCAGGCGGCTGCCGTCCTCGCCCACCAGCACCCAGTCCGGGCCGTCTGGGTGCAGTTCCAGCCTGGCGAGAGCGTCCATGTCCATCAGCCCGCCCGCTTCGGGGCCCATGTAGGCGACGCGGCGCTCGCGGATCGTCACGATGCCCGGCCCGTCGCCTGCACGCCGGAACCGGCCGCGCTGGACACCGGTGACCACCAGCGCCAGCCCTGCCACACCCAGCGCCCAGCCAAGCCATTGCAGGATACCGAAGGAGGCCAGCCCCCAATAGAGACCCAGCGCCGTCACGCCCAGCCCGATCAGCGCCTCGCGCCAACGCAGCAGCAGGGTCTTGATCTCGGGGCGCATTACCAATCCCCCAGGGCGCTTTGCCAGAGGGTCAGCGCGGCAACCGCCGCCGTGTCGGCCCGCAGGATGCGGGGGCCGAGCGAGACCCCGGACGCGCGGTCCATCGCGTGCAGGCGGTTGCGTTCGCCGGGGGAAAAGCCGCCTTCGGGGCCGATCAGGATGGCCGCCGGCGCGCGCAGAACCTCGGGCAGGGGATCTGCCGCGCCGATCCGCGCCTCGTCGCAGAACATGAGCGCGCGGGCCGTGTCCCAACCTTCGAGCAGGCGGCCCAGCTTCACCGGAGGGGCGACCTCCGGCACGTAGGTGCCGCCGCATTGCTCGGCCGCCTCAACCGCGTGGGCCTGCAGGCGGTCCAGCCGGACCCGTTCGGAATTGGTGAACTCGGTCAGCACCGGGCAGATGCGCCGCGCGCCCATCTCGGTGGCCTTCTCGACGATGAAGTCCGTGCGCGCCTTCTTGATGGGGGCGAACAGCAGCCAGAGGTCGGGCGGCTGTTGCAGAGGGCGGGTCTGCGACAGGCAGGTCAGCGTGCCGCGCCGCTTGGCGGCCTCGGTCACTTCGGCGTCCCATTCGCCGTCGCGCCCGTTGAACAGCGACAGGACGGCGCCCGCCCCCAGGCGCATCACGCCAAAGAGGTAATGCGCCTGGTCGCGTTCCAGGGGAATGGTTTGCCCCGCCCCCAGCGGGTGATCTACATAGAGCCGGACCTTGGACATGCGGGGACATTATGACCGAGACGCCCGAGACGCCAGAGCCGGATGAAAGCGTCGCCGATGCTTGCCGGGGCAACTGGGTGGACCGCCGCGCGCCGGTGCAGTTGCGACCCTACCTTCGGCTGAGCCGGGCGGATCGGCCCATCGGAACCTGGCTGCTTTTGCTGCCATGCTGGTGGGGACTTTTGCTGGGGATGTTGCAGACCGGGCGCGCGGGGTGGTTCGACCTGTGGATCGCGCTGGGCTGCGCGCTGGGGGCCTTCCTGATGCGCGGGGCGGGCTGCACCTGGAACGACATCACCGACCGTGACATCGACGGCAGCGTCGCGCGTACCCGTTTGCGGCCCATCCCCTCGGGACAGGTGGGGGTGCGGGCGGCGCTGGTCTGGATGGCGTTGCAGAGTTTCGTTGCCCTGCTGATCTTGCTGACCTTCAACCTGAATGCCATTCTTCTGGGGGGGCTTTCGCTGGTGCCGGTCTGCATCTATCCCTTTGCCAAGCGCTTTACATGGTGGCCGCAGATATTCCTGGGGCTTGCGTTCAACTGGGGGGCGCTTCTGGTCTACACGGCGCATGCGGGCAGCCTCGGCTGGCCGGCCGTGGTGCTATACCTTGCAGGGATCGGCTGGACGCTGTTCTACGACACCGTCTATGCCCACCAGGACGCCGAGGACGATGCGCTGATCGGGGTCAAATCGACGGCGCGTCTGTTCGGGGCCGCCACGCCGCGCTGGCTGCGCTGGTTCCTGGTGGCCACGGTCAGCCTGATGGCGCTGGCCGTGATCCTGGCCACGATCGACCGCTCGGTCCTGTCGCTGGTGGTGGCGCTGGGCGGGCCCTGGGCGATGGGCTGGCACCTGTTGTGGCAGTTGCGGCACTTTGACCCCGAGGACTCCCCCGGCCTCTTGCGCCTGTTCCGCTCGAACCGGGATGCCGGCCTGATCCCCCTGCCATTTTTCGCCGTTGCCCTGATGCTGTGATTGAACCCCGCCGGGCGAGGGCCTATGCAATGGCGACCCTGCCCTAGTCGAGGCCCCATGCGTCTGTCGGAGCTATTCATTCGTGTCGCCGTCTTCGCGTTTGCGGCGGTGCTCTGCGTGGTGGCGGCGCGGGCGACCGTTCAGACGGTCGAGCGCACATCGGTCGCGGCCGTGGAAACCGCGCTGGAAGAGCGCGGCCTCGGCTTTGCCTCGGTGATCGGGGACGGGTTGCAGATCGTCCTCGAAGGCGAGGCGGGCAGCGAGGCAGAGCGGTTCCGTGCGATTTCGACCGCCGGCCAGATGGTCGACGCCAGTCGCGTCATCGACAACATGTCCGTCGAGGACCCCACCGGGATCGCGCCGCCTGAATTCTCGATGGAAATCCTGCGCAACGACAGTGGCATCTCGATCATCGGGTTGATCCCGGACGCGACCGACCGCGCGCGGCTCAATGCCCGCTTGGAGAAGCTGGTCGAGGACCCCGGCCAAGTGGCCGACCTGCTCGAGGCCGCGGATTACCCGCGCCCAGCCGGTTGGGAGCCTGCTGTCGACTATGGCATTCGCGCGCTTGCAGCCCTGCCGAGGTCCAAGGTCTCGGTCCGGGCCGGACGCGTCACGGTCGAGGCCATTGCCGATTCCGACACCGAGAAGGCCAGGCTCGAGCGCGACCTGGCGCGCAATCGGCCCGATGGGGTCGAGGTCGCCTTGCAGATCATGGCACCGCGGCCGGTCATCACGCCCTTCACGACCCGTTTTGTCAAGGATGATACCGGTGCGCGTTTTGAAAGTTGCCTGGCCGACACGCCCGAGGCCGAAGAACGAATCGTCGCCGCCGCCCGCGCCGCCGGGGCCGAGGGGCGCGTTGGCTGCACCCTCGCGCTCGGCGCGCCGTCGGGAACGTGGGCGCACGCGGTCGCGCTATCCATAGCGGCGGTGGCCGACCTTGGCGGCGGGACCGTCACGCTATCGGATGCCGACATCACCCTGATCGCGCCGCAGGGCACCGCCGAGGGCCGGTTCGATAGCGTTGCCGGGGCCCTGGAGAATGCCCTGCCGGATCTCTTCGCGCTGGAGGCGGTGTTGCCCCAGGCGCCCGAGGACGCGCCCGAAGGCCCGCCGCAGTTCATCGCCACGCTCAGCCCCGAGGGGCTGGTGCAACTGCGCGGGCGGGTCTCGGATGCCCTGCTGAACACCACCGCAGAGAACTACGCCCGGGCGCGCTTCGGGTCGAACGACATTGCCATGGGCACCCGCGTGGTCGAAGGTCTGCCAGACAACTGGAGCGTCCGCGTCCTTGCCGGTCTCGATGCGCTGTCGACCTTGTCAAACGGGTCGGTCGTGGTCGAGCCCGGGCGGGTCGCCGTGCGCGGCAAGTCCGGCGACGAGGATGCCGGCGCCAAGGTGTCGCGCATGTTGATCGACAAGCTGGGCGAGGACCAGGATTTCGAGATCGAGGTTACCTATGTCGAGGAACTGGACCCGATCGCGGCCCTGCCCACGGACGAAGAGTGCCTCGGGCAGATCCAGACCGTGACCGCAGATCGCAAGATCACCTTCGAGCCGGGTTCGGCCACGATTTCCGGCCCCGCGATCTCGGTGGTGGACGACATCGCCGAAATCCTGCGCCGCTGTGCGGACCTGCGCATCGAGATCGCGGGCTACACGGACAGCCAGGGCCGCGAGGTCATGAACCAGCGCCTGTCGCAGCAGCGTGCCGAGGCGGTTCTTGCGGCGCTTCGGATGCGCCGCGTGCCGACCTCGAGCTTCCGCGCCGTGGGCTACGGCGAGCAAGATCCGATTGCCGACAACGACACCAAGGCGGGCCGCGAGGCCAACCGCCGGATCGAGTTTTCGCTGATCGAGACCGAGGGCGCCGCAGAGGCGGCCGGTGCCGAGACCACGCTTGACGAGGTTGCGGCCGGGGCGGCGGACGACGGCGAAGGCGGTGAGGATGCCGCGACGGGAGAAACGAATGAATAGAACCGAGTTCATCATCGCCACGGCGATCGTGCTGTTCGTGGCCTTCGCGCTGGGCTGGTTCGCGAACTGGCTGATCAACCGGTTCACGCGAGTCAGCAAGTCCGAGGTGGGCGAGCTGGACAAGATGGCCCAGGCCCTGCACGAGGCCGAGGAGACACGCGATCAGGCGATCACCTACCTGCAACAGCGCGAGGCCGAGATGACCAACCAGTTGGCCCAGACCGAGGCTGAACTGCGCGCCGCCATGGACGGGCTGCGCGCCGCCCGCGCCGACGCCGAGGACATGCGGACTCGGCTGGAGAGGTAGCCGGGGCCGGGTGCGACTTCCCCGGCCGGTAAAACGGTATCAGTCGATATCCTTGAACAAGGCGTCCATCGCCGCCTCGCTCTTGCGCCTTGTCATGATCCCGAAGCGGGAAAGGTGAGGCAAGCCGATCCATGTTCCGCCGGGAAAACGGCCCCTGCTGGCAGTATGCGCTCCCCAGCCTGTCGGGTATGTCTGCGCGTCGCGAACCAGCAGCAGCCCCGAGACTTCACGGTTTGCCGTTCGGCCAATTGATACCACGAGCCTCGGGCGGACTTCGGCAAGGATTTCTTTCCACAGGGTCCGGCCAAAGGCAATCGCCTCGGATGCCCCGGTCAGCGTATCCTCACTCGCAGATCGGAAGGGCACGAGATTGCCCGCAATAACGTCCTCCGGTGCCACGTCCAACCTCCGGAAAAGCGCAATGACCTGGTCTTGCAAGGTGCTGCTCGGTCCCCAGTCTTCAACCGCCTTGCAATAAGCTGACCCGGCCTCGGTCGAGAGCGTGCCGTGTGCCGGATCGACCGACTGTCCGCCCGGATTGAGCCCGACAAATGCGACCTGTGCGCCCGACAGGGCGCGGCGCGGGCCATAGAGCAGGCGCCAACCGAGCGCGGACCCGCGATAGCGTCGACGCCTTGCGTCGTAGGCCTCTTGGATCAAGCTCTCCAGGCGTTCGCTCAGGGGCGCGGCATTCATAGCGCGTCCATCGTTTCGGGCTGCCTGGCGCTTTGTTCCTACTCGGTGGCGGGATTCGGCGTTTCGGGCTCGGCAGGCGGATCGGGCGAGACCTCCGGGGCTGTCTCCGGCGGTGTCTCGGGGCTGTTCCCGGTGTTTTCCATCGCGGCCATGAGGTCTTGCAGGTTGAGGTCCAGCCAGAGGCGCCATTCGTTGACCTGCGCGACATAGGACGTCAGCGGGTCGGCCAGTTGCGGCACCCGTTCGCCGATCTGCGGGGCGAAGGCATAGACCAGGGCGGCCAGCACGGCCAGCGCCACCACAAGCAGGAACCCGCGTCGGAAACCGCCGTCCTTGCCCGGGGTGTCTCGGACCTCGGACGGCGCTGCCAGGGCCTCGTTTTCCGAACGCAGGGTGGAGTTGATCTCGTCAATGTCGGGCAGCATGTCGCGGCGGCTGTGATCCTGCTCGGGGCGGGTGGCGACCGTGGCAGCGGCAGCCGCGGCGGTGGCCGCCGGACCCTGTGGTGCTGGGCTGTCCTGCCCCCGAAGGCGTGCCATGCGGCGGCGGGCCTCGGCGCCGCGCTGGTCCTCGGCTGTGGCCCCGTCATCGAGGCCCAGGTCGGGCTGGCTTTCCAAGCGGTTCGCCTCGGCCCGGCGGGCGGCTTCCTCGCGCTCGCGTTCCTCGCGCAGGATCTCGGCGACTTCGGGATCTATGGTGCGGCGCTCGCGCCCGCTTGGCGATTCGGGCTCGGGTTCGGGACCGGTGTCAGCGGCAGATTGCGGCTCTGCCTCTGCCTCCGGCTCTGGTTCGAGTGCGGCCCCCGAAGCCGGTTCCACTTCTGGCTCGGGGTCCGCTTCCGGCGCGGTTACCGCGGCCACTGCGCCAGGCTGTTCGAACCAGGTATGCCCGCAGTTCGAGCATTGCACGTCCCGGCCGCTGTCCGGGATGACATCGTCGGCAACCTCGTATTCTGCGCCGCAGTTGGGACATGCCAGCCGCATTGGTCGGATCCTTTCCCCCGCATCGGGGGGTTGTTTCTGCTCTTTCCGCGGAATCCTAGCTGCAGGCCGCTGGCAGCGCAAAGTATTTGCGCCGCAGGTGTCCAAGGCGGATTTCCCCCGTGGCCAATTGCATACAGAAGGCTTTTCCGCCAGAACACCCCCAGCAGGGAGATACGGGCGTGATCGAGCTGGACAATGTCGCATACAGCTACGGCGGCGGAGAGTTGTTTTCTTCCGTCACCCTGTCGTTGCAGCCGGGGTCGTTCCATTTCCTGACCGGGCCCTCCGGGGCAGGCAAGACCACCCTGCTCAAGCTGTGCTACGGCGAGTTGAAGGCCACCGCCGGCCAGGTCCGCCTTTTCGACCAGGACACGCGCGCCCTTGGCCGCGACCAGATCGCCCATCTGCGCCGCCGCGTCGGCGTGGTGCACCAGGATTGCCAGTTCCTCGATCACCTGCCGGTGGCCGAGAACATCGCCCTGCCGCTCACCGTGTCGGGGCGTGAAGACGCCCCCGATGACCTGAACGCGCTGCTGGGCTGGGTCGGGTTGCGCGGGCAGGCTGGGCAACGACCGCCCGAACTGTCGGGCGGGGAACGCCAGCGCGCGGCTCTGGCCAGGGCTGTCATCATGTCGCCCGACGTGATCCTGGCCGATGAACCCACCGGCAACATCGACTGGGACATGTCCCAGCGCCTTTTGACCCTGCTGATCGAGTTGAACCGCCTGGGCAAGACCGTGCTCATCGCCACCCATGACCTGGCACTGATCCGGGCGGCCAAGTCCGAAGTCGAGTCGCGGGTGCTGCGGCTCAAGGACCGGCGCATCCAGGCGGCGGGGGCGCACCTGTGATGGAGAGGCTGCGCCGGATGCTGAGCCTCCTGGCGGGGGACCCGCAGGCGGACCGGGTGGTGCCGCCCACGGGGTTCACCGCGCGGCTGACGGTGCTGTCGGCGGCGGCCATGGCCTTGCTGGCGGTCTTCGCGCTGGCCATGTCGTTGGCCACGGGGCGGTTGGCCGATCGCTGGTCCGAGGAACTGGCGCGCACCTCGACCCTGCGCATCTCGGCACCCGCGGACCAGATGCGCGCCCAGACCGAGGCGGCACTAGAGGTTTTGCGAACGACCCCAGGCGTGGCCGAGGCGCGGCCCCTGACGGCCGAGGAACAGCGCGCCCTGCTGGAACCCTGGTTCGGCCCCGACCTGCCGGTCGAGACCCTTCCGATCCCGCAGTTGATCGAGATCATCGAAGACGGCGCGGGCTATGACCCGGCGGGCCTGCGCGCGCGGCTCCAGGCCGAGGTGCCGGGCGCGCTGCTGGACGATCACGGGCGCTGGCGCGACCCGCTTGTACAGGCGGCAGGGCGACTGCGGCTGCTGGCCTGGGTTTCCATGGGGTTGATCGCGCTGACCGTGGCGGCGATGATCACGCTGGCGGCGAATGCGGCGCTCGCGGCCAATGCCCAGGTGATCCGGGTGCTGCGGCTGGTGGGCGCACGGGATATCTACATCGCGCGGGCCTTCGTACGCCGCTTCACACTGCGGGCGCTGAGCGGCGCGACGTTCGGCACCCTTCTGGGGGCGCTGGCGGTGTCGGCGCTGCCCTCGTCCGATGTGGCGGGCGGCTTCCTGACTGGGCTGGGGTTTCAGGGCTGGCACTGGCTCTTGCCGGTTGCAATTCCTGGTATCGCCGCGCTGGTTTCGTTCTTCGCAACCCGGCAGGCGGCCCTGCGCAGCTTGAAGGAACAATCGTGATGCAGATTATCCAGTGGCTGCGCTCGCTTGTCTTCGTTGTGGTGACCTACGCCGCGATGATCCCCTATGGCCTGATCTACCTTCCGGCAGCGTTGCGCAGCCGCGACGGCGCCATCGCCGCCTGTCATGGCTGGTGCCGCTTCGTGAAATGGGCCGCGCCCTGGATGGTCGGCATCCGCACAGAGGTGCGCGGCACACCCCCGACCGGAGAATGCCTGATCGCAGCCAAGCACCAGAGCTTTCTCGACATCATCCTGATCTATTCCAGCGTCCCGCGCGGCAAGTTCATCATGAAGACCGAACTGACAAGGGCGCCGATCCTGGGCTGGTATGCCCTGCGCATCGGCTGCGTGCCCGTGGACCGGGGCAAGCGCGCGCAGGCGGTGCGGCGCATGGTGGCCGATGTGGCCGCGGGCCGGGCCGATCCGGGGCAATTGATCATCTACCCGCAGGGCACGCGCATCGCGCCGGGGGTCAGGGCGCCCTACAAGGTAGGGTCCTCGGTGCTTTATACCGAGCTGGACCAGCCCTGCGTGCCGGTGGCTTGCAACGTCGGCCTGTTCTGGCCGCGCAAGGGGATCTTGCGGCGGCCCGGAACGGCGGTCGTGGAATTCCTCGACCCGATCCCGCCGGGGTTGACTGGGCCCGACGTCATGGCGCGGCTGGAGCAGAGCGTCGAGGAGCGGTCGAATGCCCTCATGGCCGAGGCCGGGTTCAAGGGGGGCGCGGCATGACCCGTATCGAGACGCTCGAAGAGCTGGAGGCGATCTACGGCGCGCCCTCGCCAAGATCCCTGACCAAGGTTGTCACACGGTTGACCCCCGCCTATCGCGAATGGATCGGAGCCAGCCGCTTTGCAATTCTGTCCACGGTCGGCCCCGAGGGCACGGATGCGACCCCGCGCGGGGACGATGGTCCGGTGGTGCAGGTCGCCGACGACCGCACGCTTTTTCTACCCGACTGGTCGGGCAACAACCGTCTCGACAACCTGCGCAACATCGTGCGTGATCCCCGCGTCAGCCTGATGTTCCTGGTGCCAGGCTCGAACAACGTGGTGCGGGTGAACGGACGGGCGAGTGTCAGTGCTGATCCCGAGCTTACGGGCCGGTTCGAGCAAAAGGGCCGCCATCCGAAGACGGTGATGATCGTCACCCTGCACGAAGCCTATTTCCAGTGCGCCAAGGCGGTTATGCGCGCCGATCTGTGGTCGCGCGACGATGCCGGTGGGCTACCAACGGCGGGGGATTTCCTGCAAGAGGCCGAACCGGATTTCGATGGGGCGGATTACGATCTGACCTATCCGGACCATGCGAAGGATCGCTTGTGGTAGCCTAGCCGTTCAGGTCCTCCAGCAACCGGCCATGGCGCCCTGTTTCCTGCACCAGTTGGCCGAAGGTCCTGATCCCCTTGCCCTCCAGCAGTGGCAACAGCTTGACCAGAGCCTCGGCGGTGGCGCGGGCATCGCCCAGGGCTGTATGGCGCAGCTCGGGTTGAATGGTCACGGCCAGCCGTGCGCACAGCGCGTCCAGCGAGTGCTCCGCGTTGGTGCCGAAGACGACCGCCGACAACAGAACCGTATCCACCACCGGGTGGCCCCATTCGACGCCCATATCCGGTGCGAACCTGCGCAAAAGCCCGATATCGAAAGGCGCGTTATGGGCAACGAGAACCGAGTCGCGCGCGAAATCGTGCAGGGCGCGGCCCGCCTTGCCGATATCGGGAGCGCCCCTGACGTCATCGTCGCCGACCTTGTGGATGCGGGTCGAGGCGGCCGGGATCGGCCGGCCGGGATCGACATTGGTGTCGATCTCCTCGCCTTCTATGATGCGCCCGCCCAGGACCCGCACGGCACCTATCTGGACAATGGCGTCCCGGTCCACTGAAAGCCCGGTGGTTTCGGTGTCGAAGGGCACGAAGCACAGGTCGCGCAATGGGGTTTCCGAAATCTCCGAGGACTTCGCGGTCGTCATCAGGTCGAAGTCGAAGACCAACGGGCGAGGCGCGGGGCGCGGGTCGTCGTGCGGCATCTCCTCGATCAGGATCAGGTGGCCGTCCGAGCCCAGGGCCTTGATCCGGGCGTCGTAGGTACGGCCCGCGACACTGTCCTGCAATTCCAAGCCCACCTCGGGTGTGTCATCGGACAGCCTTGCCATTGCAGCCGACAGGCTGACGGGGTCGAAATAGTCGGCCAGCGACGCCTTGAGGCGCGGCGGCGCAACCTGCGACAGGATCCCGGCTGCCTGCCCGTCATAAAGCACGATCTCCTGTGCGGGGTTCAAAAGGATCGTGGCAATTGGCATCTCGTTCAGCATGGCGGTCAGGCGCTCGCTTTGGGCGCGTAGGCTCCGGGTCTCGTGGGCGACCCTGGCCGCCGCGTCCATCACGGATGTACCGTAGGTTCGGCTGAGCGCCTGGGCCGCCGGGGCAAGGTCGCCCAGATAGCGCGCCGCGGCGGTGTCGACCTCGCTCTCGATACCGGAATGGGCGCGCAGGCGCAGATCGGTGGACAGCTTGTTGATGGGCTTGGCAACATGTTCGTCGAACAGAAGCCACACTCCCAGTGCCAGCCCGGTATTCACGAACGCAAAGAGAATGAAGGCGGTGACGAAGGGTGCAGTGGGCAGCGCCGCTTCGGCCCGTGACCAGCCGACCCACATGGCCCCGCCCGCCAACGCCGCCCCGCCCGCGGCCAGGAGGCAGAAGAACAGGAAGATGCGGAGGCGCAGGCCAAGGCGGGTCAGCATGTCAGGTCTCGCAGACGCGTCGCAGGATCGGGTCGCCCTCGGGCATCGTTTCCCAACTCGCATTGGCCACGCTGCCGTCGTCAGCAAAGACCGCGCCGTCTATCAACAGGGCGGATCGCCCCGCGTGGCAGTCGAACAGCATCGGCGCCTGGCTGACCGGGGACCAACGACCGAAGAAATACAGGTCGGCCATGCGCTGGCCGGGCAGGCCGGGATTGCGGCGTGCACTGGCCATGTCCACGGCGACGAACCGCTTTGTATAGGGCCAAACCTTGGTCCATGGCCGAAGCCAACCCTGTTCCTCGACCGTGGTGGCGACGACAACGTCCTTTGGCAGGCGCTCCGCGGTACGGTCGAACCAAGTGTATTCGTTCGAGATCGTCATCGCGATCATGCCCGCACCAGCGGCCACCGGCAACAGCCAGCGCGGCAGGCGGCGGCCTGTCATCAGGTTGATAACCATGACGATCCCGGCACAGGCGATCCCGGCGAAGACTGTGGCGATCAATTCCAGAAACATGGCCTATCCTATAGCACCTTTGCCGGCCCCCGCGGCGGATTGCATCGTCTTGACCACAACGAAGGCGTCGCGCAGGTGGCTGCGCTCGAAATCGGACAGGTCGGACGGGTCGAGGTAGTTGGAAGGCGCATCGCCCGCCCGAACCTGCGCCGCCTGGTGGTCGAGCCGCATCGCGGCGATCAGGTCATAGGCATCCAGCAGGTCGGCCCCGCCGGATCTCGACACCGCGCCGGCCTCGATCGCGGCCTCGATGCGGGCGCGGGTGTTCACCTGTTTCAGCTGGCCTTGCAGCGTATAGACACGGGCCAGGTCCACCACGGGGACGACGCCGTTATGCTTCAGGTCCAGCTGGTTGCGGTGTTCGCCCGACCGGATTGTCGCCAGCCCACGCAGCAGGCCGAGCGGCGGCTGATGCTTGAGCGAGTTGGAGATCATGTGCGCCGTGAAGATCGAGTTTTTCGCAGCGGCTTTCAGCGTGTCGGCCTGCAACCCGGCGAACAGGCTCTCGTCACCGCCGATGGGACGCAGGTCGAACATGACCGAGGCGAGCATCTGCGCCTCCGGGTCGGGCCTGGCGATCCAGCCCCGGAAATAGTCGCGCCAGACCCGCAGCGGCTGGCACCAGCGCGGGTTGGTCGCCATCATGTCGCCGGGGCAATAATAGTATCCGCAGCGGTCCAGCCCGTCGCTGACGAATTGCGCGAGGTCGGCGAAATAGGGCATGTCGGCGTCGGTCACGCCATCGGACAGGATGAGGCAATTGTCCTGGTCGGACACGCCGGTCTGTTCCTGGCGTCCCTGCGATCCGCAGGCCAGCCAAAGATAGGGCACGGGGGCAGGGCCGAGCTTGACCTCGGCCAGGGCCAGCAGGCGGCGGGTGGCCGTGTCGGCGATGTCGGTGATCAGGCGGGTGACGACCTCGTGCCGGTTGCCGGTCTCGACCAGTTGCAGAAGCAGCTTGGGTATTTGTGCTGTGGCGCGGGCCATATCGTCGGCACTGTCGGCCTTGGCGACGCTGCCGACGATATCAGCCGAGGACATGGCCTGGGCACGTGTCAGGTCGGTCTGGGTGACGATGCCGCGCAACTTGTCGCCCTCGACTATGGGCACATGGCCGATACCGCGTTCGACCATCAGGTGCAGCACGTCCGAAACCAGTGCCGTGGGGTTCAGGGCCAGGGGGGTCTCGGTCATGATGCCTGAAACCGGGCCGGACGCGTCCACGCCGCCCACGATGACCCGTCCATTCATGTCGCGCAGGGTGACGATGCCGCGGAAGCCCCCGCTTTCGCACACGCAGATCGACGATATACGGCGTTCATGCATCTGCCGGGCGGCATCACGGATCTGCGTGTCCGGCGCGCAGGTGATCGGATCGCGCGTCATGAGCCGTTCGACCGGCAGGGCGGCGACGTTCCTGTCCCCGGCCCGTTCGGGGCGGCGCCTGTCGAAGAAGCGGGCCACCGTGGCGTGGGTGTCGATCAGGTCGAAGAACGTCGCGGCAGGAATGCAGATCATCCGCGCCCGGGCCTGCACCGTTGCGGTGCGGCTGGCCAAATCGCCACGCAGCAATGCCCGTTCGCCAAAGGAGTTGCGCGGGCCGAGAATGGAGAGCTGAACACCGGTTTCGTCGGTGATCTCGACCTCGCCCTCGGCGATCACATAGAGGTCTCGCACCTTTTGCCCGACCGCGAAAACCGTATCGCCAACGGCGAAATCCCGCGCCCAGGCGCGGCTGGCCAGATCGGCCAGGGTCGCGTCGGGCAGGCTGTCGTAGGGGTGCACCGAGGCGAGAAACTGGGTCAGGTCGGCCGGCAGAGGCATGGTGGTGTGCCTTCTAGGGAAGGGTCCTGCCCACTATGGCGCGGGCAGGACGGTCTTGGAATGCGGGGCGCTGCCGAAGGTGGCTTTTACGCCCCGTGTCTGCTCAGTGCCCGTCGGTAGCAGCCCCGGCCCCGCGCGGAATGCGGACGCTCTGGACGAGGTCCTTGATTTCCTGCGGGGGTTCCTTGGTCATGCTGCTGACCACGTAGGCCACCGCGAAGTTGACCATGGCGCCGACCGCCCCGAAAGAGGTGGACTGGACCGGTCCCAGAAGCGGGTCCGCATCCGTGAACATGTTGGTGTCCGGGATGAAGAACCAGCCCTTGTGCAGGAAGATGTAGAGCAGCGTGACGATCAGACCGGCCAGCATCCCCGCGACCGCCCCGATGTTGTTGATGCGACCGAAGAAAATACCCATCATCAACGCCGGGAAAATCGAAGCCGCCGCCAGTCCGAAGGCCAGTGCCACCGTCTGCGCCGCAAAGCCCGGGGGGTTGAGCCCCAGCAGGACGGCCACGACGATCGCCGCTGCCATCGACAGGCGTGCCGCCAGAAGTTCGTTCTTTTCAGACATGTTCGGCGTCAACTGCCCCTTGAGCAGGTCGTGGCTGACGGCCGAGGAGATGGCAAGCAGCAGGCCCGCCGCCGTGGACAGCGCCGCCGCCAGACCGCCTGCGGCGACCAGGCCGATGACCCAGCCGGGTAGCGAGGCAATCTCGGGGTTGGCCAGCACCAGGATGTCACGGTTGAAGTTGGTCAGCTCGTTGCCCTCCCAACCGTTGGCTTCGGCCTTGGCTTGCAGGTCGGCATTGCCGTCGTTGTAGTACTGGATGCGACCGTCGCCGTTCTTGTCTTCCCAGCCCAGCAGGCCGGTCTTTTCCCAGGTCGCCATCCAGGCATACTCGGGATCGGTTTCAATGGCTTCAACGCTGACCGCTTCACCATCCGTGCCATTGGGCCACATCAACTCCGAGATGTTCAGGCGCGCCATGGCCCCCACGGCAGGGGCCGTCAGGTAGAGCAGCGCGATGAACACCAGCGTCCAGCCCGCCGACCAGCGCGCGTCGGACACGCGCGGCACGGTGAAGAAGCGCATGATGACGTGGGGCAGACCCGCGGTGCCGATCATCAGCGACAGGGTGAACAGCACCATGTTGATGGTCGAGCCATGCGCGGCGGTGTATTCGCGGAAGCCCAGGTCGGTGACGATCTGGTCGAGCTTGACGAGAAGCGGCTCACCCGAGGCGGTATGCTCGCCGAACAGGCCCAGCGCCGGGATCGGGTTGCCGGTCAGTTGCAGCGAGATGAAGATCGCCGGGATCGTGTAGGCGGTGATCAGCACGCAGTACTGTGCCACCTGGGTGTAGGTCACGCCCTTCATGCCGCCGAAGACGGCATAGGCGAACACGACGCAGGCCCCGATGAGCAGCCCCCAGAAGGCGTCGATTTCCAGGAAACGGCCAAAGGCGATGCCCACGCCTTGCATCTGCCCGATCACATAGGTGATCGAGGCCACCAGGAGGCAGACCACCGCAACCATGCGCGCGGTCCTGGAATAGAACCGGTCGCCGATGAACTCGGACACCGTGAACTTGCCGAACTTGCGCAGGTAGGGCGCCAGAAGCAGTGCCAGCAGCACGTAGCCGCCCGTCCAGCCCATCAGGAAGGAACTGTTGTCATAGCCGGTGAAGGCGATCAGGCCTGCCATCGAGATGAAGGACGCGGCTGACATCCAGTCGGCGGCTGTGGCCATCCCGTTGGTGACCGGGTGAACGCCGCGTCCGGCGGCGTAGAACTCGCTGGTCGAGCCTGCCCGAGCCCAGACGGCGATGCCGATATAGAGCGCGAAAGACGCGCCCACGAACAGCAGGTTGAGTGTAAACTGGTCCATTGGTCTTATTCCTCTTCCACGCCGTGTTCACGGTCGAGCTTGTTCATGCGCCAGGCATAGAAAAAGATCAGGGCCAGGAAGACCAGGATCGACCCCTGCTGCGCGAACCAGAAGCCCAGGTCGGCCCCGCCCACGGAAATGCCGGACAGCATCGGGCGCAGGACGATCCCGAACCCGAAAGAGACCAGCGCCCAGATGACGAGGCTGATCAGGATGATGCGCACATTGGCGGACCAGTAGGCGTTGTTGTCTTTGTCTTGGGACATGGGGTTCCCCCTCCTTTTTTCTCCCACCGGCCCCCGGGTGGGGGCCGGCCCGGTTTTGCTCAGGCCGTGGCGCGGGTCACGGTCGCACTCAGCTCGGCCGCGATCTCCTCGATCGGGCCCATGGCGTCGACGCGCGCCAGCGCACCGGCGCGTTCGTAATAGGCGATCAGCGGCGCGGTCTGCGCGTGATAGGCCTGAAGGCGTTGCGCGACCGTGGCCGCGTTGTCATCGGAACGCCGCGTGATCTCCGTCGAACCGCATTTGTCACAAGTCCCCGGCTTGGCGGTGGGCTTGAACGTATCGTGATAGCCCTCGCCGCAAGCGCCGCAGGTGAAGCGTCCGGAAATCCGGTCCACCATGGCGCTGTCCTCGACATCGAGGCTGATCGCGGCATTGATGCGCTGACCGCTGTCGGCCAGCAGCGCGTCCAGCGCCTCGGCCTGCACGGGGGTGCGCGGGAACCCGTCCAGGATGACACCCCTCGCGCAATCGGGCTCTGCCAGGCGGTCACGCAGGATGGCGATGACGATCTCGTCGCTGACCAGCGCGCCGGCGTCCATCACCGCCCGCGCCCGGTTGCCGGCCTCGGTTCCGGCCGTAACGGCGGCGCGCAGCAGATCGCCCGTAGACAGCTGCACAAGCCCGTGACGCTCTTGCAGCATCCGTGCCTGGGTGCCCTTGCCCGCGCCGGGCGGACCCAGCAGGATAAGGACGGGCGCGGCAGCTTTCGTGTCTGTTCCGTCCATCAGTCCTCTGCCCTGTTCATTCTGTTTTTGATGAGGTTATCGACGACGGAGGGGTCTGCGAGTGTTGAGGTATCTCCGAGGCTTTCGTAGTCGTTTTCGGCGATTTTTCTCAGGATGCGCCGCATGATTTTTCCGGATCGTGTCTTTGGCAGGCC
>NZ_DATFIP010000058.1:0-73878 GCF_035270045.1 Salibaculum sp. | reverse complement strand
GCGCCGGCGTTCGAGCATGTCCGAGCGTTGATAGGTGCGTTCAACGTCGCTGCCGATGAAGTGCGCCAAAGCGATTTCGGCCATGTCGCGGGGATAGCCCTGTTCGGCGGTCCATTGGCGGAACGTCGAGCGCAACCCGTGCGGCACGGCCTGCCGCTTGCTGGACGGATCGAGATAACCGGGCCGGCCAGCCTGCACCTCGGACTCCTGCATTCGGCGCATGACGCCGGAAATCGACATGTCGCTAAGCTGCCCGCCGCGAGGCGCAAAGAAAACCAAAGGGTTGCCATCAAGACGTGGCAGATGCTCAAGCAGCGCCATGGCCTCCTGTGCAAGCGGCACCCGGTGTGGACGCCCGTTCTTCATGCGCTCTGCAGGGATGTTCCAGACCGACGACGCGAGATTGAATTCGTCCCAAGTGGCACCGCGCACTTCGCCGGACCGCGCCGCCGTGAGCGCCAGGAACTGCAAAGCGGCCGCGCCCATTCCATCGCGCGTCCCGAGGTCCGCCCACCATTGTTGGACGTCCGCGAGGGCGAGGGCGGGTTGGTTCGTGCTCTTCGCCACCTTCGCGGGGTTGGGCAGGATCTCCGACAAATTGCCCTTCCAGCGCGCCGGGTTTTCGCCACTGCGATGCCCGGCGACCGTCGCCCATGACAGAACATTCTCGAGACGGCCACGTAGCCGTTTGGCCGTTTCCGTCTTGCTGTGCCAGATCGGTTCCAGAACGCGCAGGACGTCCTGCGTTTCTATCTCGGACACTTGCTTGCGGCCGATGACCGGCACGGCGTGGGTTTCGAGCGTCGCGCGCCACTGCTTGCGATGCTTTTCGTTTCGGAACTCGGACAACTTGGCCGCAAGGTAAGTCTCGATCGCGTCTGAAAATGTCAGCACCTCTCTCGCCTCTCGCTTTTCGGCAAGTGGGTCACCGCCCAGCATGGCCGAGCCACGGTTTTCAAGCGCCTTCTTGCGCGCTACCGCGAGCGTCACTGCCGGCGGACTGCCCAAGCCCAGCTCGCGTCGCTTGCCGCGAATGGTGATCCGCTGCACCCACTGCCGGGCGCCGTTACTCGCGACCCTCAAGAACAGGCCCTGGCCGTCGAAATACTTGCCCGGCTTGGTGACGGTTTCCACGAACCGAGCGGAAAGCGCACGCTCGGGCTTGCGTATATTCTCACCTGACAAATTATCCCCCCAAAAATCCCCCACCAATACGTGGACTGGCTCGGATCATGCCGGAACATATTGGGCAAGGAAAGAGGATTATATGCAATAAGCACAGGACTTTGCGAAACTTCTGCGGATTTCCCTGGATGGAATGATGGCGGTTCCTCGGTCCGCCACTTTCCAAAGTAATAATTTGATTTTCAATCATTTTTCTAATCGGGAAATTTTTCCCGCCATAAGTGCTATCGTCAGCATTGCATCCAGGACCCTGCATTCGGCAGCGATTCTGCGTTGTGGAGCATTTCTTTTTCTGTCCGCAGCTCGAATGCTTGTCTGATCCTGCATCTTGTCCCTGCGGCCGTGGCGTGGGGGCGGTTAGGTTCTTTCGGGGGTCAGGGATCCGAACATCGCGCCGCTCGGGCGCTGCCCGTAACCCTCTGGGTTGCTGGATGTGTTGCCGCAACTGGAATACTATCAGCCCAACGACAACCGGGGGGGGCGGACGTTTGTTTCTGAGGCACCGACGGTCGCAGCCGCATCTTCGACAGCCCGCCGCGGCGCATGGGGGTCACGGTTTTCTGCGCTTGCCGAAGGGGGTCGTGCCAAAACGCCGCTTGAAGTGCCGTGACAGGACCGAGACCGAGTTGAACCCAGCCGCTGTCGCGACTTCCATCACGCTCATGTCCGTTTCGGCCAACAGGGAATGCGCCCGGTCCAGTCGGATGTTGCGGTAGATCGCGGCCGGTGGCTCGCCCAAGGTGCTGGTGAACTGCCGCTCCATCTGGCGGCGCGATACCCCGGCGCCCTCGGCCAGTTCTTCAAGGGTCAGCGGCTCATCGATATTGGTATACATGGCGCGCAGGACATGCAGCAGCTTCGGGTTGCGGCTGTCGATGGCCTGCGCGATCGACGAACGTTGCTCGCGGCCCGGCCGCTGGTTGGGGTCGTTCAGGCACATGTCGGCCACGGCGACGGCAAAGGCCTCGCCATAGTCCTCGGTTATGATCGACAGCATCATCTCGGTCGCGGCCGAGCCGCCGCTACAGGTGCGGAGGCGCCCGTCATATTCGTGTCGAGTCAGGCTGGGGGTCAGGTCCGGAAAGGCTTCGCGAAAGCCGGGCTGGTTTTCCCAATGAAGGGTGAATCGCTTGTCGTCGAGCAGCCCGGCGCGGGCCAGGGTCATGGCGCCGGTGCAGATGCCGCCGACCGGCGCGCCAAAGCGGGCGTGCTTGCGAATGGCGGCCAGAACCGCGGGCGAGGCGACCTCGGTGCCCCGGTTTCCTGAGCAGACGAAAAGCTCCAGTTCGTCATCCAGGGCCGCAAGGCCGCCATGCACGCCGATCTCCACCCCTGATGACGCCGAGACGGGCTGCCCGTCGTCCGACAGTACGACCCAGCCATAAAGCGGCCTCTGTGCAAGCTGGTTGGCCACGCGAAGCGGGTCCAGTGCCGAACTGAACGCCAGCAGGGTGAATTCCCGCAGCAGCAGGAAGCCGAACCAGCGCGTTGGCAGGGGGCTGTCGATCGGATAGGTGAAGGCCCCCGCGGGCACATGGGCCATGCGTTCAGGCGCCTGCCGGATCGTCATTGCCTAGCCCCTGTCCAGCAGCACCGGGAACCAGTCCTCGCGCAGGCGCTGACCCTCGCTCATCTCGTGGCCCGGAAAGGGCGGAGATGTGGGGCCGGGGCGCGGCGTGTAGCGCGCATCGTCGCCGACAAGGCGCAGAGAGAAGGCCCGCCTGCGGTCCTTGCGGGTGTTGCCGCGCGCCCCGTGCAGCACCATGAAGTGGAAGGCCACCGCATCGCCCGGCTCCAACGCGAATTCGCGGATCACCATGCTCTCGGCATCCGGGTCGGGGACGGGCATGTAGTCCGCCTCGTTGGGGTAGAAGCTTGTCTCGGCCATCCAGCGGGTGGGCAGCACGGGCCTGTCCCAGAGGTGCGATCCGGCCACGCAGCGCAGGGTGGCTTCGCGCACCGGGTCCAGCGGTGACCAGAAACTGACGGTCTGCTTGCCCTCAACGAAGTAATAAGGGCCGTCCTGATGCCAAGGCGTGGGTTTCGACGTGCCCGGTTCCTTGACCAGCACGTGATCGTGAAACAGCTGCACCCTGTCGGACCGCATCAGGTCGGCGGCCACATCGGCCACGGGCGACTCGTCAATGGCCTGTTTGAATTCCGTGATCCGGGCCCAGTTGCAATAGTCGTCGAAAAAGCGCCCGGCCTCGCCCTCTTTCAGGTTCTCGGCGGCATGGGGACCAGGTTCGGCCATGTTGCGCGCCACGCCGGCGCGCAGCAGATCGACCTGGTCTCGGAACAGCCCGCGCACCAAGGTGACGCCGTCACGCTGATAGGTGGCGATATCGTCTTGTGTCAGCAGTGGGTGGGTCACGTGGGCGTCTCCCGGTTGGCCTTTGGCGATGACATAGCATGTAAATGCTCAGGCGGGACAAGACCCCGCCGCTCAGTCACCGTCGCGGGCCTCGCGCACCCAGGCGATGATCGTCTGCCGTGCCTGGTCATCCATCTGGATGGCATTGGGCGGGGGCATGGCGTGGCTCACCCCGGCCTGCAGGTAGATCTGCCCCGCGTGGCGGGCCACGTCGCCGCGGGTTTCAAGGTAGACGCCATTGGGTGCCCAGTGCATGTTGCCCCAGGCCGGCTCGCGCGCATGGCACATGGAACAATTGCCCACCACGGCGAAATAGGCATCCTCGAACCCCTCGGCGGCGGCGAACTGTTGCTCGGCCTGGGTCAGGTCGCGGGCCTCGGCCTCTTGCCAGGTTTCGCCGTCGCGGTAGGTGGACAACCAGGCGATCATGATCATCAGCAGGACGGTCACGAACCAGGTCCAGTGCGGACCCTTCCCGGTCTTGTGCATGGTGTTGAAATAGTGACGGATCGTCACCCCGGTCAGGAAGATCAGGCTGGCGATCAGCCAGTTGTATTGGGTCGCGAAGGCCAGCGGGTAGTGATTCGACAGCATCAGGAAGACCACCGGCAGCGTTAGGTAGTTGTTGTGCGTCGAACGCAGCTTGGCGATCTTGCCGTATTTCGCGTCCGGCGTGCGCCCGGCCTTGAGGTCGGCCACCACGATGCGCTGGTTCGGCATGATCTGGAAAAAGACGTTGGCGGTCATGATCGTGGCGGTGAAGGCGCCTAGGTGCAGAAGCGCCGCGCGCCCCGTGAAGACCTGGTCATAGCCCCATGCCATGACCACAAGGATCGCGAAGAGGATCAGCATCAGCGCGGTGGGATTGTCGCCCAGCCGCGACTTGCACAGTTGGTCATAGGCGATCCAGCCGATCGTCAGCGACCCGCCGGAAATGATGATGCCCTGCCAAAGCGCCAGCTCGGCCTTTGTCGGATCAAGCAGGAACAACTCTCCTCCGACCCAGTAGACGATCATCAGAAGCGCCGCACCGGACAGCCAGGTCCAGTAGCTTTGCCATTTGTGCCAGGTCAAGTGCTCGGGCAGCCGCGCCGGGGCGACCATGTATTTCGTGGTGTGGTAGAAGCCGCCACCGTGGACCTCCCATTCCTCGCCACTGGCGCCCTCGGGCATGTCCGGGGCGGGTCTCAGCATCAGGTCCAGCGCGATGAAGTAGAACGAGGCCCCGATCCAGGCCATCGCGGTGATGACATGCAGCCAGCGCACCGAAAAGGCGATCCAGTCCCAGATGATTGCCAGGTCGTACATGCGGGCCTCCTGAGGGTTCGACGTGGCAAGCAGACTAGGCGACCCTAGTTTATTCTGCTATTGCCGGGAAAGTCCAAGCACCATCAAAAAATACAAAATAATGTCCTATCTCGACAATATCCGAACATTCGTCCGTGTCTACGAGTTGGGCAGCATGTCCGCCGCGGGCCGGGATTTGCGCATTTCCCCGGCCGTCACCTCGTCGCGGATTTCGCAGTTGGAGGAACACCTTGGCGTGCGCCTGTTCCAGCGCACGACCCGCAGCCTGACACCCACGGAACAGGGCCAGTCCTTCTATCGCGGGGCCACAGAGATCCTGGAGGCCGTGGAAAGCGCCGAGGCGCAGATCGTCAACATCACCGAGAACCTGCGTGGGTCTCTCTATGTCGCCGCGCCGCTCGGCGTCGGACGGCGGTTGATCGCGCCGCAGGTGCCGGCGTTCCTGGCCGACTATCCCGAGGTCAGCGTCCGGTTGCGCTTGACGGACCGCAAGGTGGACCTGACGACCGAGGGGCTGGACCTGGCCTTCTTCCTGGGCCAGCCGGAGGACAGCAACCTGCGCATACGCAAGATCGCCGACGTGGACAGGGTGCTTTGCGCTGCGCCGGACTATATCGCCCGGCGGGGCATGCCCGCGACCGGCGACGACCTGGTGGAGAAGGGGCATGAATGCCTGTCCCTGCGGTTCCCGGGCGCGACCGAGTTCCAGTGGCGCCTGTCGACGCCCGAGGGGCCGCGACGGTTTCGCGTTTCGGGGCGCTACGAATGTGATGACGGCGACGTGCTGACCGACTGGGCGCTGGCCGGGCAGGGCGTCGCCATGAAGCCTGTTTTCGAGATCGCCGAGCACCTGAAAGCGGGCCGTCTGGTGCCCGTCGCGGAACAGACCCCGCCAGAGCCGATCCAGATGGCCTGCCTGTTCACGCACCGACGGCGGCAGGACCCCAAGACGCGGCTGTTCATGGAATTCATGATCGAACGGATCGGCAAGGCGGTAACGGGCGGATAGGCGGCGACGCAGGCGGCCCGCCTGGCCTCAGCTTCCCCGATAGGTCGAATAGCCAAACGGCGAAAGCAGCAGCGGCACGTGGTAATGCGATGGCGCCGACATGCCGAAACGGATCGGGATCACGTCCAGGAATCGGGGGCTTTCCGCCGGTGCGCCGATCGAATCCAGATAGGCGCCGGCATGGAAGACCAGTTCGTATTCTCCGGTTTCGAAGGCCTCGGTCGGCAGGATCTGTTCGTCCGTTCTCCCATCGTCATTTGTTACGAGCGTTTTCAATAGTCGGCGGTGGCCGTCGAGGCGGAAAAGCTCGATCTTCAGCCCCTCGGCCGGACAGCCGCGGGCGGTGTCGAGAACATGGGTCGTCAGGTATCCGGTCATGGCGGGACCTTTCCAAAGATGTCACATTTCCGCCCCGTTCTGGCCCGCCGCGCGAAGCGGGGCAAGCCGAAGGGTCCTTTTTGGAACTTTTGAAAAGCATCTGGTATTTTCTCGTATATGCATCGGCAAAACGAAAGGAGCCAGCCATGGCACGCTATCCACGCGACATGACGGGCCACGGGGCCACCCCGCCAAAGCCCCACTGGCCCGGCGGGGCGAAGATCGCCGTTCAGATCGTCCTCAACTACGAAGAGGGTGGCGAAAACAACGTGCTGCACGGCGATGCGGCCTCCGAGGCGTTCCTGTCCGAGATCACGGGCGCGCAGCCCTGGCCCGGCCAGCGCCACTGGAACATGGAGTCGATCTATGAATACGGCAGCCGCGCCGGGTTCTGGCGCGTCCACCGTCTGCTCAAGGATACGCCGATCACCGTTTACGGCGTGGCCACGGCCTTGGCCCGCGCGCCCGACCAGGTGGCAGCGATGCAGGACGCAAGCTGGGAGATTGCCAGCCACGGGCTGAAATGGGTCGAGCACAAGGACATGAACGCCGACGAGGAACGCGCCCAGATCCGCGAGGCGATCCGCCTGCACACCGAAGTGACGGGCCGGCCCCCGCGCGGCTGGTATACCGGGCGCTGTTCCATGCATACCATCGACCTGGCCGCCGAAGAGGGCGATTTCGCCTATATTGCCGACAGCTATGCCGACGACTTGCCCTACTGGATCACGGCCGGAGGCAAGGACCAACTGATCGTGCCCTACACCATGGATTGCAACGACATGCGCTTTGCCATCCAGGCCGGGTTCACCAATGGCGCCCAGTTCGAAAGCTACCTCAAGGACAGTTTTGACTACCTCTATGCCGAAGGGCAGGCGGGTGCGCCGAAAATCCTGTCCATCGGGCTGCATTGCCGACTGATCGGGCGCCCCGGCCGCGCCGCCGCGCTGGCCCGCGTCCTGGACCATTTCCGCAAGCATGACGGGGTCTGGTTCGCCACCCGTGAACAGATCGCCGATCACTGGGCGAAGGAGCACCCGCCGATGGCCCTGCCGCGCCCCTCGCAGATGGAAAAGGCAGAGTTCGTGGACCAGTTCGGCGGCATCTTCGAGCACAGCCCCTGGATCGCCGAAGGCGCCTGGGAGCTGGAGCTCGGGCCGGCCCATGACAGCGCCGCGGGGGTGCATAACGCGCTTGCCCGCGTGTTCCGTGCCGCCCCCGTGGACAAGCGGCTTGGCGTGCTGACTGCCCACCCCGACCTTGCCGGCAAGCTGGCTTCTGCCAAACGGCTGACCGATGAATCGACCGCCGAACAGGCCAGCGCCGGGCTTGATGCGCTCACCGATGAAGAACGCGCCGCCTTCACCGAGTTGAACGATTCCTACACCGCCAGGTTCGGGTTTCCCTTCATCATCGCCGTGCGCGATCACGACAAGGCGTCGATCATGGCGGCATTCAAGACGCGGCTTGAAAATGACCGCGAGGCCGAGTTTGCCGAGGCCTGTCGCCAGGTCGAGCGCATCGCCGAGTTGCGCCTGATCGAGAAGCTGGGCGGATGACCGACCGCATCTGCCTGCAACCCCTGACCGGCGAGGCTTTTGCCCCTTTCGGCGACGTGCTGGAAGCGGCAGGCGCGCCGGACAAGATCATCAATCAGGGATTTTGCGGGCGCTACCACGACCGCGCGACCATGGACTTCGCCGGGGGCCGCGCGGGGATCAGCCTGTTCCAGGCCAAGCCGCGCAGGATTCCATATCAACTCGACATGATGGAACGCCACCCCGAGGGGAGCCAGGCCTTCATACCGATGAAAATGGACCCCTTCCTTGTGATCGTCGCTCCCGACGCGGGCGGCCGGCCCGGCCAGCCTCTGGCCTTCATCACCATGCCCGGTCAGGGCGTGAACTACCACCGCGGGGTCTGGCACGGCGTCCTGACCCCGCTGGCAGAACCGGGCCTGTTCGCGGTGATCGACCGTATCGGGGATGGGCCGAACCTGGAGGAGCACTGGTTCGATCGGCCAATCGAAATCACCGACACATAACAAAGGGCCCGGATCAACCGGGCCTGCATCAACAGAGAGGGACAAGACCCATGTCAGACGGAACCATCGGGACGCCGGGCCAGCTGCGCGATCCCAACTACACGCCCCCCATCGCCAAGGCGGTGCCGCTGGGCATCCAGCACGTGCTGGCGATGTTCGTGTCGAACGTCACGCCCGCGATCATCGTCTGCGGGGCCGCCGGCTTCGGCTACGGGTCGGACTCGCCCGACTTTCCGCAGATGATCTACATGATCCAGATGTCGATGTTCTTTGCAGGCATCGCCACGCTGATACAGACCATCGGTATCGGCCCGGCGGGCGCGCGCCTACCCATCGTGCAGGGCACCAGTTTCGCTTTCATTCCGATCATGATCCCGCTGGTCGCGGGCAAGGGCGTCGAGGCCATTGCCGTTCTGATGGGCGGCGTTTTCGTGGGCGGTCTGTTCCATGCTTTCCTCGGGCTATTCATTGGCCGCTTTCGCTTTGCCCTGCCGCCGCTGGTCACCGGGCTGGTCGTGACCATGATCGGCCTGGCGCTGGTTCAGGTGGGCATCCAGTATGCCGCCGGGGGTGTTCCGGCCATCGGAACCGATGAATACGGCTCCGGGTTGAACTGGCTGATGGCCGGAACGGTGATCTTGGTAACCTTGGGGCTGAAATTCTTCGCCCGCGGGATGTTGTCTGTCTCTGCGGTTCTGGTTGGCCTGCTTGTGGGCTATGCCCTAGCCTACGTCCTGGGCGAAGTCAGCTTTGGCAATGTCGCCACGGCGGAACCCTTCGCGCTACCCAGCCCGCTACATTTCGGGCTGGAATTCTCGGTCGCCGCCGTCATCGGCTTCTGCCTGATGTCATTCGTGTCCGCCATTGAAACCGTGGGTGACGTGTCTGGCATCACCAAGGGTGGCGCGGGTCGTGAAGCCACTGACAAGGAAATCCAGGGCGCGACCTACGCGGACGGGATCGGCACCGCCGTGTCCGGCCTGTTTGGTGCGCTGCCCAATACCTCGTTCAGTCAGAATGTCGGTCTCATTGCCATGACCGGGGTCATGAGCCGTCACGTCGTGACCATCGGGGCGATCTTCCTGATCCTGTGCGGGCTTGTACCGAAGGTGGGTGCGGTCGTCTCGTCAGTGCCCATCGAGGTTCTGGGCGGGGGTGTCATCGTCATGTTCGGCATGGTGGTCGCTGCCGGTATCTCGATGCTGTCGGACGTGACCTGGAACCGCCGCAACATGGTGATCTTCGCGATTGCGCTGTCCCTGGGCCTTGGCCTGCAACTGGAGCCGGGGGCGCTGCAATACCTTCCAGAGACGCTCAAGGTGCTGGCGACCAGTGGTATCCTGCCCGCGGCACTGATCGCGATCATCCTGAACCTGGCGCTACCGGTCGACCTGACCGACGAATCCACCGAAGAGGTCTCGGGCGGCATGACCGGTCGCGGCGCGGGGTCCTTTGCCGGGGAGGAACGCAACTAGGGGGCGGTCAAGCCTGCGATCGGGACAGGCGGCGTGCTTCGCACGCCGCCTGTCTCACGGCAAGAGGGGGGCCATGCGGGTTGCCATGTCCAGCATCCGCGCCGAAAAGCCCCATTCGTTGTCATACCACCCCAGCATCCGCAGCTGCCCGCCCGGTGTGACCCGGGTTTCCGGCAGGGCCAGCACCAGCGATTCCGTCCGGCCCCGGAAATCGGTGGACACGCAGGGGTCTTGCGTCAGCCCGAAGAGGGTCCGGTCCGCCAGGGACTCGGCCATCGCCCCGTGAAGGTCGCCAACCGGCGGGTTCTTCAATTGCAAGACGGCATCCACCGCGGAAACCGAAATCGCCGGCACCCGAACCGCCGTCACGCTCAACCGGTCGCGAAAGCCGGGCAGGACCTGCGTGACCTGGTCCATGGCGCTGGTGGTGGTGGGAACCATCGAGACTGCCGCAGCCCGGCTGCGCTCAAGGTTGGGCCCGGGCTGATCCACGGTGGGCTGACTGCCGGTATAACAATGCACCGTGGTTACATGGGCCCGCGCGATCCCGAAGGCCCCGTCCAGCGCCCGCAAGAGCGGCGCGATGGCATTCGTGGTGCATGAGGCGTTCGAGACAATGCGCGTCGCCCCCAACCTGTCTTCGTTTGCCCCCAGCACCACGGTGGCGTCGGCGGCGGGCGAGGGCCCGGAAATCAGAACCCTGTCGGCCCCGGCGGCCAGCGCGGCCTCGGCGGTCGTGCGGTCCTTGGCGCGGCCAGTGCATTCCAGAACAATGTCCACGTCCCCCAGATCAAGGGTCCGCAGGTCGGGTTCATTGTGGAAAGGCAGGCGCGTCTCATGTGCCTGGATCCAGCTCTGGCCGGCCTCGATCGTTTGCGGAAAGGGGCCATAAACGCTGTCGTAGCGCAGCAGGTAGGCGCAGGTCTCGAGTGGGGCGATGTCGTTCACGCCCGCGATCTCGAAACCCGCGCCGGCCGGAGTCGTCATGATCTGGCGGAACAGGCTGCGCCCGATGCGGCCGAAGCCGTTTATGAAGACGCGGATAGGGCGGGACATGGGCAGGGCCCTCCTGACGGGACAAGAAAACCGGCTGCGCCCGAGGTGCGACCGGCAAACGGTGGATAGCGGAAAGCGGCGCAACGGGCCAAGCCCTAGAAATCAACCTCGATCGCGACCCCCTCGTCGACGGCCAGGCGGACCACGGCGACGGCGACTGCGAGGTCTTGCAGACCGACGCCGGTGCCATCGAAGAGCGTGATTTCATCCGTCGAACTGCGCCGGGGTTGCGTGCCGTTGATCACCGCGCCAAGCTGGCGGATGTCGGCCTCTGCGATCAGACCCCGAGCGACCGCGTGCTGTGCCTCGCCGATGCTGGTGGATTGCGCCACTTCGTCGGTGAAGACCGTCGCCCGGGCAAGAAGCACCGGGTCAACTTCCTGCTTGCCGCGCGTGTCCGTGCCCATGCAGGCAACATGCGTGCCGGGGCTGACCTGGTGCGCGCCGAGGATCGCGTCAAAAGATGATGTGATCGAGACGATCACGTCGGCGTCGGCCATGGCGTCGAGTGTCACGGCCTCGAAGGGCAGGCCGGCCTCCTCCGCGACCGTCGCGAGGGTCGACAGTTTCGTCGGGTCCCGATTCCAACCGATGACCTTCTCGAAGCCGCGCTGCTCCAGCGCCGCACGCAACTGGAAGGCCGCCTGGTGGCCTGCGCCGATCATGCCCAAGACCTTTGCATCCCCGCGGGCCAGGTGCTTTATCGATACCGCCGAGGCCGCAGCGGTGCGCAGCGCGGTCAACAGGTTACCGCCGACCATGGCGCGGGGCTTGCCGGTATCAGGGTCGAACAGGAAGACCGTGGATTGGTGGTTGATCAGCCCGCGCTTTTCCATGTTGTGCGGCCAGTAACCCCCGGCCTTCAGCCCCAGGGTCGCGCCGCTCCGGTCGAACCCGCCCTTGAAGCCGTAAAGCGCGTCTTCGTGGCCGATCGCCTCGCGCACCACGGGAAAGTTGTAGGCTGCGCCCGCAGCCATGGCCGCGAACACCGCCTCGACCGCGTCGAACGCCGCTTGCCGGGTCATGAGACCGGCGATCTCGTTTTCCGGAACGATCAGCATCGTGGCACCTTTCCTGTGAGGGCTCAGTAGACGCGCCCGCGGGCCGAGACCGGCCAGACGCATTCGACCTTGCCGCCGCGCAGGCCCACGTACCAGTCATGGAGATTGGCGGTGGGGTCGCAATGGCCCGGCACAAGCCGCAGCTTGTCATTGATGCGCAGCACCCCGTCGGGGTCGGCCACCACGCCATGCTCGTCCGAGCATTTGACGTATTCGATGTCATCGCGGCCAAAGGCCACGGGCAGGCCGCTATCGACCGATTGCGCCTTGAGCCCCGCATCGACGATGGCCTTGTCGGGCTTGGCATGGCTCATCACGCTGGTCAGTATGAAGAAGGCGTTTTCCCATTCGCCCTGGTCGATGCGGTTGCCGTCCTTGTCCAGGATGCGGCCGTAATCGGCATCCATGAAGGCGTAAGAGCCGCACTGAAGCTCGTTGAAGACGCCCGAATTGGACTCGAAATAGTAGGATCCGGTTCCGCCGCCGCCGACGATGTCGCAATCCAGCCCCTCGGCCTTCAGCCCCTCCACCGCGTCGCGCACCATCGCCACGGCAACGTCGATCCTGGCCTTGCGGTCGGCGTAGCTGTCGAGGTGCTGCATCGCGCCCTGGTAGGCCTGGATACCGGCGAATTTCAGTCCCGGCGCCGCGTCGATCGCCTTGGCGATCTCGATCACCTGTGCCGTGGTGGTCACGCCGCAGCGCCCCGCGCCGCAGTCGATCTCGACCAGGCCTTCGATCTGAGTGCCGTGCCGGTCCGCCGCCGCCGACAATTCGTCCACGTTGGCGATGTCATCGACACAGACAATGGTGCGTGCGCCCAGCCCCGGCAGCCGCGCCAGCCGGTCGATCTTGGCCGGGTCGCGCACCTGGTTGGACACCAGGATATCGGTGATACCGCCACGGGCGAATACCTCGGCCTCGCTGACCTTCTGGCAACAGACCCCGCAGGCGCCGCCCAGCTCTTGCTGCAGGGTCTGCACGTCCACCGATTTGTGCATCTTGCCATGGGTGCGGTGGCGCATGCCGTGGGCCTTGGCGTAGTCGCCCATCTTCTTGATATTGCGTTCCAGCGCATCGAGGTCCAGCACCAGCGTCGGGGTCTGGATATCGGCCTCCTCCATCCCCGGCTTGGCAGGAATGTCGAAACCGACCTCGTAGGCGTCGAGATTGATCGCGTCGTTCATCTGTCGTCTCCTTGTCCGCCCTGCACCCAGGGCAGTCTGTCCAGGTCCACGTTGCCGCCGGTGACGATGATGCCGACCCGTTTGCCGGCAAATGTGCCCGGGTTTTTCAGCACGCAGGCCAGCGGCACGGCGCTGGAGGGTTCCAGCACGATGCGCAGGTGTTTCCAGGCGAGCTTCATCGAGGCCACGATCTCTTGCTCCGAGGCGGTGAATATCTCGGACACGTGGTTCGACACGAAATGCCAGGTCAGGTCCTTGAGCGGTACCTTCAGCCCGTCCGCGATGGTTTCGGGGGCGTCATCGGCGATGATGTAACCGGCCTGCAAACTGCGATAGGCATCATCGGCCTGGTCCGGCTCGGCGGCGATCACCTGGGTCTCCGGCGCCAGCGTCGATAGCGTCAGACAGGTGCCCGAGATCATGCCGCCGCCGCCGATCGGGGCGGCGACCACGTCCAGCCCGTCAGTCTGTTCCATGAATTCGCGCGAACAGGTGCCCTGGCCCGCGATCACGCGGGGGTCGTTGTAGGGATGGACGAAATCGCCGCCGGTTTCGGCCTGCACCCGGACAAAGGTGGCTTCGCGGGCGGTGGTCGAGGGATCGCATTCGGTGATCTTGCCGCCATAGCGGGCAACCGTGTCCTTCTTGGCCTGCGGGGCGGTGTGCGGCATGACCACGTTGCAGGGAATGCCCCGGCGCATGGCCGCATAGGACAGGCAGGAGGCATGATTGCCCGAGCTGTGGGTGGCCACGCCGCGTTCCGCCTGTGCCGCGTCGAGGCCGAAAACCGCGTTGGCGGCCCCGCGTGCCTTGAAGGCACCGGGTTCCTGGAAGTTCTCGCATTTGAAGAACATCTGCGCGCCGGTCAGGTCATTCAGGTGATCGGATACGCGCACCGGGGTGCGCCGGACATGCAGGGCAATCCGGTCATGGGCGGCCAGCATGTCGTCGTAGGTGGGGATATCCATGATCGTGTCCTTCATCATGCGGCGGCCTCGCGGGACCTGGCCGGATGCCGGCGGTAGTAATCCTGCGCCCCCGCGACCCCGGACCCCAACGTGATCTCGAGCCCCAGGTCGGCCATGCACATCTCGGCCGTGGCGATGCCCGACAGGGTCATCACGTCGGTCAGCGACCCCAGGTGCCCGATGCGGAACACCTTGCCCGCGACCTCGCCCAGGCCCACGCCGAAGGCCACGCCGTATCTGTCGGCCGCATGGGTGACGATATCGGTGGCGTTGAAGCCTTCGGGCGTGCGGATGGCGCTGACCGTGTCGGACTGGACCGACGGGTCGCTCGCGCAAAGCTCCAGTCCCCAGGCGCGCACGGCGGCGCGCACGCCCTCGGCGATGCGGTGGTGGCGGGCAAACACGTTTTCCAGCCCCTCGTCCAGCAGCATCTTGCAGGATTCGTTCAGCCCGTTCATCAGGCCCACGGCGTGGGTGTAGGGATAGGCGTTGTTCTCGTATCCGCGCGCCATGTCCTGCACGTCGAAGAAGGTGCGGGGCAGGGTGGCGGCCTCAGTTGCGGCCATGGCCCTGGCGCTGAACCCGGTGATGGCGAGGCCAGCGGGCAGCATGAACCCCTTTTGCGAGCCTGTCACGGCCACATCCACACCCCAGTCATCAAAGCGGAACTCCATCGACCCGATCGAGGACACCCCGTCAACCAACAGCAGCGCCGGATGCCCGGCAGCGTCCATCGCGCTGCGGATCGCGCCGATGTCAGAGCGCACGCCGGTCGCGGTCTCGTTATGGGTGGCCAGCACTGCCTTGATCGTGTGGCCGGTATCGGCGGTCAGGATCTCTTCGTAGCGGTCTGCCGGGATGCCGTTGCCCCAAGGGACCTCAACGACCTGCACGTCCAGCCCGTGGCGTTGACACATGTCGATCCAGCGATGGCTGAACATCCCGTTGCGCGCCACCAGCACCCTGTCACCGGACGAGAGCGTGTTGGTCAGCGCGGTCTCCCAGCCGCCGGTGCCGGTCGCGGGAAAGATGAAAACCTCGGCGCTGTCGCTTTGTAGAACCTTCCGCACGCCTTCACGCGCCGGGGTCAGAATCTGCCCGAACAGCGGCGAACGGTGATCGATCGTCGGCATGTCGCAGGCCTTGCGCAGGTTTTCGGGGATGTTGGTCGGGCCGGGAATGAAGGCCGGATTCTGAAATCTCATGGGCATGTCCTTTGCGGTGCTCGGGGCAATCTAGGGGGAGCTGCGACGCGAGAAAACTTTTTTGAAATTATTTTTCAAAACATTTTTTAAATGAAAAATACAATATTGCCAATGCCTTGTGTTTTTCATAATGTGAAAGATATTTGCAGAAATCAGAGATCCCTATGCCTGCGCCCCGAAAACCAGCCCCCCGCCGCGCCCGGGGCCGCCCGCGCGACTGGCACGACAAGACCGAACAGAACACCATCAAGTCGCTGGACCGCGCGATGGGGGTCTTCGAAGTCCTCAGCGAAACGTCCGGCTTGTCGCTGTCTGCCCTGTCCGAGGAGACGGGCCAGTCCCCGGCGACCGTCTATCGTATCCTGGTGACGCTCGAGGGGCGCGGGTTGGTCGACTTCGACGCTTCCGAACAGGTCTGGCATATCGGGCCGGCTGCCTTCGTGATCGGCGCCCGGTTCCTGCGCCGCACCAGCCTTGTGGACCGCGCCCGCCCGGTCATGCGCGCGCTGATGGAGGAAACCGGCGAAACCGCGAACCTCGGAATCGAGAAGGAGGGCGCGGTGCTGTTCCTGGGCCAGGTCGAGACCAGCGCGACGATCCGCGCCTTCTTTCCGCCCGGCACCCTGTCCGAGATGCATGCCTCGGGTATCGGCAAGGCGCTTCTGGCGCATATGGAGGACCGGCGGCTGGCGCGGGTGCTGGCTGGCGTCGGCTTGCAGGCCTTCACCGGCCAGACGATCATCGACGCGGCGGCGTTGCGCGACGACCTCGCCGGCATCCGCGCTCGGGGCTACGCCGTGGACAACGAGGAAAAGACAGATGGGATGCGCTGCATCGCGGCCCCGGTCTTTGACATGACCGGCGAAGCGGTTGCGGGGATTTCCGTATCCGGCCCGACCAGCCGGGTGGGGCTGGACGATATCGACCGGCTGTCCGTGCCGGTGATGGCCGCGGCGCGCAATTTGACCCGCGCGATCGGCGGGGCAGCGGACTAGCGTAAGGGCATGTGCCGGTTCACGTCCTTGTAGAGAAGGTAGCGGAACCGACCCGGCCCGCCGGCATAGCAAGCCTGCGGGCAAAAGGCGCGCAGCCACATGAAATCGCCCGCCTCGACCTCGACCCAGTCAGTGTTCAGCCGATAGGCGGCCTTGCCTTCCAGCACGTAGAGCCCGTGTTCCATCACGTGGGTTTCAAGAAAGGGGATCACCGCACCCGGCTCGAAGGTGACGACGGTCACATGCATGTCGTGCCGCATGTCGGTCGGGTCGACGAACCGGGTCGTTGCCCACTTGCCCTCGGTGCCTGGCATCGGGATGGGGGAGATGTCGTTTTCGTTGAGGATCAGAAAATCAGGCGCATCCAGCCCGTCCACCGCCTGGTACGCCTTGCGGATCCAGTGAAACCGCAAGGGTGTGTCGCCCATGTTGCGAAGGGTCCAGTGGCTGTCGGGGGGCAGATAGGCATAGCCGCCCGGCGTCATCTCGTGGATGGCTCCCCCGACGCTCAGGGACGCCGTGCCCTCGACCACGAAAAGCACGGCCTGGGCGCGCGAGTCGGTTTCGGGCCGATCCGAGCCGCCACCGGGCCGCACCTCCATTATGTATTGCGAGAAGGTTTCCGCGAAACCCGACAGTGGCCGCGCCAGCACCCATGCGCGGGTATCGTCCCAGAACGGCAGGAAGCTGGTGACGATGTCGCGCATCGTGCCGCGGGGGATGACCGCGTAAGCTTGGGCAAAAACAGCGCGGTCGGTCAGAAGCTGGTCCTGCCCGGGGTGTCCCCCCTGTGGCGCGTAATAGCTGTTGGTCATCGAGGCTCCTGCAACCGGCTGTGTCGTACTGGCACTATGCGCCGCCGAGGGGGCCGAAGCCACAGGCCACCGCCAGACAACACTTTTCCAAATCGCTTGATAATGCTCGCCATTCGCATCCACGAAAAGAAAACGGCGGGTGCCTCCGCCGTTCCCCGATCAGGACTGCGCCTTCAGTTCCAGCCGCCGCTTGTGCAGTACCGGCTCGGTGTAGCCCGAAGGCTGTTCGCGGCCCAGGAAGACCAGGTCGCAGGCCGCCTGGAACGCGATCCCGTCGAACCCCGGCGCCATGGGGCGGTAATTCGGGTCGCCCGCATTCTGTCGGTCCACCACGCGGGCCATGTTCTGCATGATCCCCATCACCTCTTCCTGGCTGACAACGTCGTGATGCAGCCAGTTGGTGATGTGCTGGGCCGAGATGCGGCAGGTCGCGCGGTCTTCCATCAGGCCCACATCGTTGATGTCGGGTACCTTGGAACAGCCCACCCCCTGGTCGATCCAGCGCACGACGTAGCCCAGGATGCCCTGGGCATTGTTCTCGACTTCGCGGCGGATCTGGTCTTTCGTCCACTTGCGGTAGGAGGCCAGCGGAATATCCAGCAGCGCCTCGACATAGGCACGGCGTCCGCCCTTGGCCAGCTGATCCTGCACGGCCATCACGTCGACCTTGTGGTAATGGGTGGCGTGCAGCGTGGCGGCCGTGGGCGAGGGCACCCAGGCGCAATTGGCACCAGCGCGCGGATGCTCGATCTTCTGTTCGAGCATGCCGGCCATACGGTCCGGCGCCGCCCACATGCCCTTGCCGATCTGGGCCGTGCCCGAAAACCCGCATTCCAGCCCGATATCGACGTTCTGGTTCTCGTAGGCGGTGATCCAGCCCTTGCGCTTGATGAAGTCCTTGCGGCTGAAGGGGCCGGCCTCCATCGAGGTATGGATTTCGTCCCCGGTCCGGTCGAGAAAGCCGGTATTGATGAAACAGACCCGGTGTTTCGCCGCGCGGATGCATTCCTTGAGGTTCACGCTGGTGCGCCGTTCCTCGTCCATTACACCAAGTTTGACGGTGTAGCGGGGCAGGCCCAGCACGTCTTCGACCTTGGTGAAGATCGCATCCGAAAACGCGACCTCTTCGGGGCCGTGCATCTTGGGTTTGACGACGTAGACCGACCGGCAGGTCGAATTGCGCGGGTCGCTCGTCTTGCTCAGATCATGCATCGCAATCAGCACGGTGAGCATGGCGTCCATCAGCCCCTCGAATACCTCTTCCCCCTCGCCGTCAAGGATCGCGGGATTGGTCATCAGGTGGCCGACATTGCGCACCAGCAGAAGTGCGCGGCCCTTGACCGCCTGGGCCGATCCGTCCCGCGCGGTATAGCGGCGGTCGGGGTTCAAGCGACGGGTCATGGTCTTGCCGCCCTTGTCGAAGGTCTCCTCCAGGTCGCCGCGCATCAGGCCAAGCCAGGTGCGATAGGCAAGAATCTTGTCCTCGGCATCGACGCAGGCCACCGAATCCTCGCAGTCGATGATGGCCGAGATCGCCGATTCCATCCGAACATCGGCCAGCCCAGAGGGTGTCGTCTTGCCGATCGGGTGGGTCCGATCGAAGACCAGTTCCACGTGCAGGCCGTTATTGCGCAAAAGAATGGTGTCTGGCGCATCGGCGCCACCGGTATGGCCGGCAAAGGCCTCGGGCGTGATCAGGCCTGAGCCGTCGATCATCAGCGTGCCGTTCTTGACCGTGTAGCTGGTCGCCTTGGCGTGGCTGCTCCCGGTGATCGGGAAAACCTCATCCAGGAAGACTGCAGCCCGGGCCACGACGCGCGCACCGCGCCCGTCATCGAAGCCGCCGGCGGGCGGCGGGCCGCCCATGGCGTCGGTGCCGTAGAGGCTGTCATAAAGACTGCCCCAGCGGGCATTGGCGGCATTCAGCGCGAAACGTGCATTGGTTGCGGGCACAACCAACTGTGGGCCGGGTATCCGTGCGATCTCGGGGTCGGTGTTCTCGGTCTCGATCTCGAAATCGGCGCCCTCGGGGACGAGATAGCCGATCTCTTCGAGGAACGCCTTGTAGGCGACGCCGTCATGGGCGCCGTGACGATGCGACTTGTGCCAGTCATCGATCTGGCTCTGGATCAGGTCGCGCTTGTCTAGCAGGGCCCGGTTTTGCGGGCTGAAATCGTGTACAAGCGCAGACAGGCCCGACCACAGCCGGTCGGCGTCGATGTCGAGGCCGGGCAGAACCTCGGTTTCGACGAACTGCTTTAGGTCCGCGTCGATCCGCAATCCGGCGGTTTCGGTCATCTGTTCAGAGGTTGGCGAATTGGACATGGTCGTTCCCGCGTCATGGGCCGCGACCGGACCGGCGCGCGGTATACGGTCGTGCACAGGGTGGATTTGCCCCGCAGTTCTAGCAGAGGACGATGCCGTGGACATCCGGAAATACGGCGTCATCCTTCTGGAAAGGCAAAGGGTGTTTCTTGCCTGGCGCTGGGAATGCGGCCCCGGGGCGTTCCTCAAACGGCCCAGACCAGATGAGTGAGGTGATAGAAAACCGGTGCGGCGAAAAGTACCGAGTCGAGCTGGTTGAGCACACCGCCCTGGCCGGGGATCAGGTGCGACCAGTCCTTGACACCCTTGTCGCGCTTGATGGCGGCAAAGACCAGCGCGCCGAAATGTCCCGACAGCGATGCTGCCCCGGCCATGAGCATGGCGCCGGGCACACCAAAGGGCGTGAGCCATGCCAGCGCCGCGCCGATCAGCATGGCACTGGCAGTTCCGCAGACCAGGCCCTCCCAGGTGCGCGGCGAAAGGTCCGGAACGATCCTTGTCCGCCCGATGCGGCGGCCGAAGAAGAAATCCAGAAGGTCACCGAACTGCACCACCATCACCAGAAAGGCGATCAGCAGTACGCCGCGGTCCATTGCGACCCCGTCGAACTGCAATTTCAACAGGGCCGGAACGTGGCTGGCACAGTAGACGGCGATCATCAGCCCCCACTGGGTTTCCGCCACCCGCGCCAGGAAACGGTCCGCGTCGCCCCTCAGGGCCGTGAAAACGGGCAGAAGCAGGAAGGCGTAGACCGGGATGAACACCGTGTAGAGTCCCTGCCAGCCCAGTCCCACGAAGACATATTGAAGCGGCAGCACCACGTAGAAGGCCAGCGCCAGGGTCGTGTGATCGGCCTGCCGCTTGTAGGTCAGGGTCAGGAATTCGCGCAGCGCCGCGAGAGAGGCAAAGCCGAACAGCACCAGCACCCCGACCTTGCCGGTCAGCAGCGCCAGCGAGACCAGCAGGACCATGGCCCACCAGCTGTGGACACGGGTCATGTAGGTCTCGATCTCGGGGTTGTCGCCGCCGGGCGCATAACGCGCGCGCAGGCCCTCGCCGATCATCGTCAGGACCAGCAGCAGTCCGCAGGTGCCCAGGAACAGCAGCATGATGTCCAGCCTGGTCGATGTCACGGTGCATGATCCTCGGGCTTGAGTTGGACCAGCGCCCGGGCGGCGCGCTCGAGGAAGGCGTCCTTGTCCTCGCCCTCTTGCAAATGGACGGGTTCTCCGAAGATGACGGTGGTCATCAGCGGCAGGGGGATCACCTCGCCCTTGGGCATCACCTCGGTGAGATTCGCGACCCAGGTGGGCACGAGGTCCACTTGCGGACAGGCGCGCGCGATGTTGTAGAGCCCGGCCTTGAAGGGAAGCAAGGGGTCTTCGGTCATGTTGCGGTTGCCCTCTGGAAACAGGATCAGCGAGGCGCCGTCATTCAGCGCGGCCAGGATGTTGTCCAGCGGGTCGCCGGTGCTGCCATCACGGTCGGGGCGGCGGTCGACCAGCACGCAGTTGAAGACCTCGGGACCGACGAAGGCGCGCAGCGGTGTCTTGAGCCAGTAGTCGGCGGCGGCCACGGGCCGGACATGGCGGCGCAGGTTCGGCGGCAGAACCGCCCAGATCATGGGCATGTCCGCGTTGCTGACGTGGTTTGCGTAATAGACCCGCTGGCGCGGCACAGGGTCCGCCCCCCGCCACTCGGCACGCACCGCCGTGATCAGCCGCGCCAAAAGCGCGATGCCGTGGCCGGTGATATTGGCAGCAAGGCGGCGCAGGGGGCGAAGCTGGCCCGTCATGGGCAAATCCTGACGCACGCGCCGTGAACAGGTAACCTCATGGGCGGGCCAGTCACGCGCCACTGTCCTCGGGCGGCGCCCCGCCGGCAAACAGGTTCGGCTGGTCATGGCACACGGGAGCCTCCTGCATCTCCAGGTGCAGGCCCGTGCCGGTGTAGGGGTGGGCTCGGGCAAGTGCCTCGTCCACTTCGATGCCCAGTCCGGGCGCCTCGGGTGGGCGGACATGGCCGTCCTCCACCCGGATCGTGGAGCGGATCAGTGCGTCGTGGTATGGTGTCTCTATGGTTTCTGCCAAGAGCAGGTTCGGGATGGTCGCGCAAAGCTGCAGGTTGGCCGCCCATTCCACCGGCCCGGCATAGAGATGCGGCGCCACCTGGGCGTTGTAAACCTCGGCCAGTGCGGCGATCTTGCGGGACTCCCAGATGCCGCCTGCGCGCCCCAGTGCCGGTTGCAGAATGGAGACGCCGGCCTGCAGCGCGGCGTGGAATTCCACCCGGGTCGTCAACCGCTCTCCGGTCGAAATGGGTGTGCGCACGGCGGCGGCGACCCTGGCGATTTCCCCGGGCGTGTCGGGCGGGATCGGTTCCTCGAACCAGAGCGCCTGGTAGGGGTCGATAGCCTGCCCCATGCGGATCGCACCGGATGTCGAAAACTGCCCATGGGTGCCGAACAAGAGGTCGGCGCGGGGACCGACAGCTGCGCGGATGGCCCTGCAGAAGGCGACCGAGGTCTCGATGTCATGCAGGCTCGGTTGGTGCCCGCCGCGGATGGTGTATGGCCCGGCGGGGTCGAATTTGACCGCCGTATACCCCTTGTCCACAAGGTCCACCGCGACTTCGGCCGCCATGTCCGCGCTGCCCCAGAAGTCGGGCAGTGGATGATCGGGGCGGGGGTAGAGATAGCTGTAGGCGCGGATACGGTCATTGACCCGTCCGCCGATCAGCGCGTGGACCGGGCGGTCGCGGTCCTTGCCGAGGATGTCCCAGCAGGCGATTTCAAGCCCCGACCAGGCACCCATGACAGTCGGATCGGGGCGCTGGGTGAAGCCCGTCGAGTAGACACGGCGGAACATGAGCTCGATGTTCTCGGGGGATTCGCCGGCCATGTGGCGTGCGAAGACATCGCGGATGACGGCGCGCATGGCGTCGGGCCCGACGCTGCTGGCGTAGCATTCGCCCCATCCCGTGATCCCGGTGTCCGTCGTGACCTTTACCAGGGTCCAGTAGCGCCCGCCCCAGCCCGGGGCCGGCGGCGCCGTGACGATGATGTCGAGGTCCTGCAGCTTCATCGGTCGAACACGATCACGTTGCGTTTCGCTGCGCCCGACTTGGTGTCGGTGATAGCCTCGTTGATGCGTTCCAGCGGGTAACGGCGCGAGATCAGTTCGTCCAGTTTCAGGCGGCCCTGAAGATACAGGTCCACGATCCAGGGAATGTCGCGGGCGATCACCACGTCGCCCATCTTGGACCCGACCAGGGATTGTCCTGACCCGGCGACCATCGCGGCCTCGTAGGTCGAGACGGCCCCGGTGGCGGGCATTCCGACCACGATGATCTTGCCGCCCCGGGCAAGGTAGTGCGGTGCGCTGTCATAGGCTGCCGCCGCGCCGACGGTGACCAGCACCGCGTCGGCCCCGCGCCCCAGGGCGGCCTGGGCATCGCGCCATGGCGTCTCGCCGGTGGCCAGAACCCCATGGGTGGCGCCGAAGGCGCGGGCGGTTTCCAGTTTCTCTTCGGTCATGTCCACGGCCACGATGCGACGTGCCCCCGCGATACGGGCCCCCTGGATCGCGTTGAGGCCGACGCCACCGGCGCCGATGACCACCGCGTCCTGGCCGGGGCGCAGACGCGCGGCGTTGACCACGGCGCCAACCCCGGTGATCACGCCGCAGGCCACCAGCGCGGCCACGTCGAGGGCGATCCCATTGGGCAATGTCACGACCTGGCTGGCATCGACCACGACCTTCTCGGCGAAGCCGCCGCAGGCCATGGCCTGGTGCAGGCGGCCGCCCCCGGCCGTGGTGATAGGGTCGTGGTGGCCGTCCTGCGGCGTTTCACAATCGGTGGGTCGGGCCTTGGCGCAGCTGGGGCACTGTCCGCAGGCCCGGATCAGGGTCACGACCACGCGATCGCCGACCGCGAGCCCGCGCGCGCCTTCACCCAGTGCTGTGACGATGCCCGCCGCCTCGTGCCCGTAGACGGCCGGAAGCGTCCCGCCCCAGGCCCCTTCGGCGAAGGAGATATCCGAATGGCAGACCGCGCAGGCGGCAAGCGTGACCTCGACCTCGCGGCCCCGGGGCGGGCGGATCTCGATCTCTTCCACCTGCAGCGGTGCGCCGAAGTCGTGACAGACGGCGGCCCTTATACGTGTCATTGGCCTCGGGCCTCCCCTCCCGTTGGTGCCATCGGGTCAGGTTGGTCGCAGTCCGCGCTCGCCGCAAGCCTGAAAAACGACACTCACGCGGCGGGTGTTGGGGTCCGCCGAACGGGTGCAAGAAAGACGATCAGGCAGACCAGCATCAGCGCGGCTGACAGCAGGAAGGGCGCGCCGGGCAGGTTCAGCGCGCCGCGGTCCGTGGCCGCCCAGAAGATCTGGGTCATTACCAGCGGCGAGAGGATCTGCGCCAGCGACTTGACCGAGGCGATGACACCCTGCAATTCCCCCTGCTGGTTGTCGGCGGCGATGCGGCTCATTCTGCCCTGCAATGCGGGCGTGACCACCGCCCCCAGCGATGTCAGCGGGATGAAGGCCAGGGCCAGCCAGCCGTTGCCGATCAGCGTCAGAACGACGAAGGCCGACAGGTTGAACACCAGCCCGTAGGTAATAGTTGCGCGTTCCCCGAAGCGGCGCAGGATCGGCCCCATCAGGGCGCCCTGCACGATGGCCATCCCGATCCCGAAGAACGCCAGCGACAACCCGACCATGCCTGGCGTCCAGTCGAACCGGGCCTTGGTGAAATAGGCCCAGATCGCGGGGTAGACGATGAAGGCGAACTCGTAGGTGAAGAACAGGAACAACAGCCGCCGCACGCCGTCCAGTTCGGCCACCTTGCGAAACGCCCCGAACGGATTGGCGCGGCCGAGATGGAATGGCCGGCGAATGGCATTCGTGACAGTTTCTGGCAGCACGATGATGCCGAAAACCAGGTTGGCTCCCGCCAGCGCGGCGGCGGCATAGAACGGCGCGCGCACGCCCAGTTCTCCCAGCAGCCCGCCGATGATCGGACCCAGCACGAAGCCCACGCCAAAGGCCGCGCCGACCAGGCCGAAGTTGGTACTTTTCTGTTCCGGCGGCGACATGTCTGCGATGGCCGCACTGGCCGTGGACATGGTCGCGGCGGTGATCCCGGCTATGATGCGTCCAAAAAGCAGCAGCCAGATCGTTTGGGCCGAGGCCATGATGAGGTAGTCCACCCCCATGACGAAGAGCGCGGTCAGGATGATCGGCCGGCGCCCGTAACGGTCGGAAAGCGAGCCCAGGACCGGGCCAAAGAGAAACTGCATCACCGCGAAGCTGGTGGTCAGGATACCGCCCCAGACCGCTGCCGCGCCGATGCCTGATCCGTTCAGCTCGGCGATCAGGTCAGGCAGGACGGGCAGGATCAGGCCGATGCCCATGGCATCTATCACCAGCGTGATTAAAATGAAGGTGAAAGCGCGGCGGCGCTGGGCGGGATGCATGCGAGGTTTTTATCCGGAACCGGGCGGGCCGGGAAGCCTCGACAGGTCAGACGTGGCCGATACCGCGGAAGAATCCGTGGAGACGCTTGGCGAAATCCGACGGCGCGTCGAGGCAGGGCAGGTGGCCCGATCCACGCATCAAGGTGAATTCTGCCCCCGGGATCAACTCGGTGGTTTCTCGCACGAGATCCGGCGGGGTCGATCCGTCGCGATCGCCCGCGATCCCCAGTGTTGGCAGGCGCAGCCCGCTGGTGGGGGAATAGAAATCGGTGCCTGCAATGGCTTCGCAACAGCCGGCATACCCCACTGGGTCACAGAGCAGCAGCCGCTCGCGCGCCCAGGTCGCCGCCGGGCCGTCGCGGTTTTTCGGTCCGAACCATTTTTCCAGCGTCATGTCGGCCACTGCCGCCATCCCTGCGTCGCGCACCTGCGCGGCCCGGTCGTGCCATTGCGCGGGCAGGCCGAACTTGGCGGAACTGTTGGACAGGACTAGCCCGCGCAACATGTCCAGCCGCTTGACAGCCAGTCCCTGGCCGATCATGCCGCCGACCGAATTCCCGACGAAGACCGCGTCGCGCACCTCGAGCGCGTCGCAGACCGCCTCGGCATCGGCAATCAACCCGCCCATCGTGTAGGGGCCATCGGGTGCCTCCGACTGCCCGTGGCCCCGCATGTCGAGACGGATCGTGCGATGGTCGGGCAGGTGATAGGCCACGTCATCCCAGATATGCCGGTCGAGGCCGAGTGCATGGGCAAACACCACGTCGGGCCCGTCGCCGTCCATCTCGTAACGGATTTCGCAGCCGTCACGCGGGACCGATCCCGTTTTCATTCCGGGTCGTCCCCGATGCGCATGTGGGCGATGATCTGGCCATGATCGGAGGCCAGCTTGTTGTAGGGCGCCTCTGGGTGCGACCCGTCCGTCAGGTGGTCGTTGAGCACGCTGAAATACTCCATCTCGCCGATACGCCGCTTGTAGTCCGGGTGGAAATGCCGCGACATGTAAATCTGGTCGATGGATTCAAAGACCCCGCCGAAGGCCGAGGTGAAGACCATGTCGCGGTTGGATTTGCGCACGAAGAGTTTCTCGGCCGAATGCAGGCGGACGCGCTCGACGCTTTCCGTGATCTGGACGTTTTCCTCTTTCGAATAGCGGTCGCCGTGGTTTTCGGCGTCGTGGCGCAGCATCCAGCTGTAATTCTTGAACGGCACCTCGCCGGATATGATTTCCGAACTGACGGCGTTTTCGCCATCGTTGAAATCGCCAAGAACCATGACCGGCCTGCCATGGTTCAGTTCGTTGAGGATTTCCCGGCGCAGCACCCAGGCCTCGGCCATGCGCCGCAGCGCGGCGCGCAGGCTGCCCATGGCCCGTCCCAGCGGGTCATACTTGGGCAGCACTTCCTCGCGGGCGAAATCGGCACCCGGCGGGACGATGTATTCGCCCAGCTTGGATTTCAGGTGGCAATTGAACACGGTGATGACTTCACCGCCCACCGCGATCCGGGCCTTCAGAATCGGGCGGGACAGGCGGCTCAGGGTAAATGATCCGGCTTCGCCCTCCAGCCCGCGCAGGGGCTGGAACGGGATATCAAGCGGCACGTCGAGGTCCTGGATGACCTCGGGTGGCGCGGTGAAGCCGAGGCGCGACAGGATGGCGACGCCGGGCCGGCGCTTGCCGGGGCCCGCGTCCGCCAGGTTGGGGGCAAAGGCCAGGTCGGCCCCGGTATAGGGCGTATACGCCAGTTTTCGGAAGATCGCCTTGCGGTGATAGCGTTTGGAGGCATCCGGTATGGCCGCCTCGTTCATCGCATTGCCGCGGGAATCGGCCTCGGCAACGACATCGCGCAGGGCGTCTTCTTCGAAAACCTCCTGAAAGCCGACAATATCGGCATCCATGGTCAGCACCTGGTCGGCCAGCCAGTCCTTTTTCCAGGCGTATTCCTCGGGCGTGTAGGACTGGAACTCGTAGTATTCCCGGTCAGGTCCGATCAGGTTCTTCACATTGAAACTTGCGACCGTGAACCGGGTCATGACAGCGTCTCCAAGGCCTTGCTGAACATGGCGGCATCCACGTTGCCGCCGGTGATTATGGCGATGACCGTATCGCCGCTCAGCTGGTCGCCATGGAAAAGCGCAGCGGCCAGAGCGGCGGCCCCGCCCGGTTCGGCCACCAGTTTCAACCGCTGAAAGGCCACGCCCATTGCGCGCAGGCAGTCATCCTCGGAAACAGCCAGGCCGGGACCGCAAAGCCGGGCCATGATCGGAAAGGTCAATTCGCCCGGCGCGGGGGTGACGATGGCGTCGCAGATGCTGCCGATGCGCTGTTCGTTGGTCTGGATCGTGCCGGTTTCCAGCGAACGTTTCACGTCGTCGAACCCTTGGGGTTCCACGGGGCGAACGGTCAGGCCGGGATGGTCGGCCTCGCAGGCCAAGGCAACGCCGGACGTCAATCCGCCACCGCCACAGCATACCAGGACATTGGCTTTCTCAATTCCACACAGCCTGGCGTCGGAAGCAATCTCCAGCCCGCAGGTGCCTTGGCCGGCGATCACTTGCGGTTCGTCGTAGGGGCGGATCAGGGTCAGGCCCCGCTCCGCCGCGAGTCTGTCGCCAATCGCCTCGCGGCTTTCCGTCGCGCGGTCATAAAGCACCACCTCGGCGCCCAGCGCGCGCGTGTTGGCGATCTTCAGCGCCGGTGCGTCCGAGGGCATGACGATCACCGCTGGTACGCCATGCAATCGGGCTGCATGGGCAACGCCTTGCGCGTGATTGCCCGAGGAAAAGGCGATGACACCACGCTCGCGCTTGGCCGGGTCCAGCGCCGAAAGAGCCGCCCATCCGCCGCGAAACTTGAAGCTGCCAGTATGCTGGAGACATTCGGGTTTGACCAGGATCCGCCTTCCGGCGATCTCGTCCAGGAAGGGCGAGCACAGCAGCGGCGTGTGCCGCGCATGCCCGGCCAGCCGCCCGGCCGCCGCCCTGATCATGTCGATATTCATAAGGTCGCGATCCAGCTTTGCAGGGCATGCACCGCCTGCGGTTCATCCAGGAACGGCACATGGCCGCGGTCGGGCACCTCGGCGGCGATGGCGTCATGGCGCAACCTGCGCATCCTGTCCCAGGTCACCTTGGTGAGAAGGTCGGAATTGGCCCCCCGGATCAGGCAGAGCGGTAGCCCGTGCAGCGCCCCAAACAGCGGCCAGAGGTCGGGAGCGGGCTGAACCTGCGCGTTCTCGAAAACCGTCACGCGGAGTTTCGGGTCGTAGCGGACGACAAGCCCGTCGGGTGTTTCCGCGTAGTGATTGCGCACCTCGTGCAGCCAGCGTTCCTGCGCCACTCCCTTGAAGTGCAGCCAGTTGCGGGCGCGGAACAGCGCGGCTTCCTCGTGGGTCTTCTGAGGCGGATTGCGGCCGATGTAGCTTTCGATGGCTTTCAGGCCTGCCGGGTCGATCTCGGGGCCGATGTCGTTCAATGCCACGCCGCTCAGGCGATCCTTGTGGGTGGCCGCCAGCATCATGGCGATCAGCCCCCCGCGCGAGGTGCCAAGGACTGCCGCCCGGTCCAGGCCCAGATGGTCCAGCAGCGCGACGGCATCGGCGGCTTCCTGCGGAACGGTGTAGGTCGTCGGGTCCGCCCAGTCCGACTGTCCGCGCCCGCGATAATCCATGCGGATCAGGTGGCAGGGCAGGTGGGGCGCGACATGGTCGAAATCGCCGGAATTTCGCGTCAGGCCAGCCAGCGCCAGCACCGGCGGCCCCTCGCCGCGCTCCTCGTAGAACAGCCTGGTGCCGTCGGCGGCCTCGAAATGCGGCATTACACGAGGTCCGGTATCGTGGACAGGTCCGGCAGGATCCGGTGCGGCGCAGCCCAGAGCCGGTCCTGCGGGGCCCCTTCGCGGTTTACCCAGACCGTGGCAAAGCCGTAGCCCGCCGCCGCCGCCGCGTCCCAGCCGTTGGCCGAGGCGAAGAGCACCTGCTGCTGCACCGCGCCGAAGTGGTCGAAAACAAGGTCGTAGACCCGGCGGTCGGGCTTGTAGGTCCTCACCTCCTCGACGGTCAGGACATCGTCGAGCCAGGGACCGATCCCGGCGGATTTCACCGCCGTGACAACCATTTCCGGACTGCCATTGGTCAGGATCGCCGTCGTCATGCCGCGGTCTTTGAGCGCGCGCAGCATCTCGGGAACCTCCGGGTAGGCCGGCAGTTCCCTGTAGACGCCCAGCAGCCGGGCGCGCAGGGCGTTGTCATGCAGGCCATGGGCTTCCATAGCGTAGTCCAGGCCATCCTGTGTGATTTCCCAGAAATCGAGGTGCCGTCCGGCCACGGCCCTCAACCAGCTGTATTCAAGCTGTTTCTGCCGCCACAGTGCGGCCAGGTCGGGCCAGAGATCGGCCAAGACCTCCTGGTCCGGGTCTTCGGCCACCAGGCGTGCGGCGGCATTGACGTCGAACAGCGTGCCGTAGGCATCGAAGACACAGGTGCTGATGGTCATCTCATTCTCCCTCTTCACGATCAGACTGGCACGCGCCCGCGCGCGGGAAAAGGGCCGGTTTGCAATTCCGGGCGTCCGCAGGTAGTTTCACATCGAGTCGAAAAGGGCACCTGCGCGAGCATGCGCGGCCCCTGCAAGCAATCCCCCCCCGACAAAGGAAATCTCATGACCCAGGTCAAAGCGGGTGACACCGTATCCATTCATTACACCGGTACGCTAGCGGACGGTGAAACCTTCGACAGTTCCGAGGGCCGCGAGCCGTTGGAATTCACCGTCGGATCAGGCCAGATCATCCCCGGTCTCGACAATGCGATCCCGGGCATGGCCGTGGGCGAAAAGAAAGCCGTCGAAGTGCCCTGCGCAGAAGCCTATGGCGATACCGATCCCAACGCCAAGCAGGCCGTGCCGCGTTCGCAGGTGCCGCCCGAAATCCCGCTCGAGATCGGCATGCAGCTTCAGATGCAGTCGCCCGACGGTCAGGCAATCCCGGTCACCGTGGCCGAGCTGTCCGAGGAAGAAGTCACGCTGGACGCCAACCATCCGCTGGCGGGCAAGGACCTGAACTTCGAGATCGAACTGGTCGAGATCAAGGCCGCCTGAGCCATCGCGACCGGACGTTTCAGGGGGCGCCTTCGGGCGCCCCTTTTCGTGTCAGTCCCAGCGCGTCAACAGGCTGGGACAGCGGAAAACACCGTTCTCGCCATGGCGATCATGACTGACGCGGCGGTGATCAGCGCCGGCCCCGACAGTCCCAGCTCGGCAGCGCCGCGGGCAGCACTGCGGCCGCACCGGGGCCGCCATTATCACAGGTTTTCCAGCACCGGCATGCTCAGGACATGGTAGCCGCTGTCGACCCGGATGATCTCTCCCGTGGTGCAGTTTCCGGCATCCGACGCCAAGTAGACGGCCGTGCCGCCCACGGCCTCGAGTGTCGCGTTGTGCCGCAGCGGCGCGTTCTGTTCTGCGTGTTTGAAGGTGCGGCGGGCGCCCGCGATGGCAGCACCTGCCAGGGTCTTCATGGGGCCGGGCGAAATGGCGTTCACGCGTATACCCTGCGGGCCCAGGTCGGCGGCCAGGTAGCGGGTGGCGCTTTCCAGCGCCGACTTGGCCACACCCATCACGTTGTAGTTCGGGGTCACGCGCTGGCTCCCCTGGAATGTCAGGGTCAGCAGGCAGCCGCCCTCTGGCATCAGGTCCGCGGCGCGGCGGGCCACATCAACGAATGAATAGCAGCTTATAAGCATGGAATTCGTGAAATTCGCGCGGCTGGTGTCCGAAAACCGGCCCGTCAATTCGCTCTTGTCGGAATAGGCGATGGCATGGACCACGAAATCCAGACTGCCCCAGCGGTCCTTCAACGCGGAGAAACAGGAATCCATCGACGCGTCGTCGCTCACGTCGGCCTCGATCAGGAAATCGCTGTCGGCGGCGGCTGCGAGCGGGGCCACCCGTTTTTTCAGGCCCTCGCCCTGGTAGGAGAAGGCCAGTTCGGCCCCGGCGGCATGACAGGCCTTGGCGATCCCCCAAGCAATGGAACGGTCATTCGCGACCCCCATGATGAGTCCGCGCTTTCCCGATAATGATTGCATGGCCCGTCCCTTTGCTGGTCTTGCAGGTTTGCTCATTTTTGACCCCGAGCGTCAAGTTGCCGTTTTTCGCATTTGGCGTGCCGATGTGCCCTCTTGGCCACCACTGGCAAGGTGACAAGCGACATCCCGGTGCGGACGGCGGGGCGTTGCAGGGTGCGTGCCGGGCCGGGCGCGCTATCCGGCGTATTTCGACAGGATCATCGATCCGTTGGTGCCGCCGAAGCCGAATGAATTGGTCATCACGGAGTCCAGCCCCGCGGTCTCGACCAGCTCTGTCGCGATCTCGCCAGGGGTGATGGACGGGTCAAGGGTTTCGACGTTGATCGAGGGGGTGATGAAATCGTCCCGCAGCATCAGCAGGCAATAGACCGCTTCCTGCGCACCGGTGGCGCCCTGGCTGTGACCGGTCATCGACTTGGTCGAGGAAATGGGCGGTGCGCTGCCCTCGCCAAAGACCCGGCGTACCGCCTCGACCTCGCCTACGTCACCAACCGGGGTGCTGGTGCCATGGGCGTTGATGTAGCTGACCTTTCGGCCCTCGGGCAGGCTGCCCAGTGCCAGCCGCATCGCCCGTTCACCACCCTCGCCCGAAGGTGCGACCATGTCGTGCCCGTCCGAGGTGGCGGCGTAGCCTGTGACCTCGGCATAGATCTTCGCGCCGCGTGCAGTGGCATGGTCCAGGTCTTCAAGCACCAGCATCGCGCCGCCACCGGCGATCACGAAGCCGTCACGATCGGCGTCAAAGGCGCGGCTGGCGCGCGTGGGGTCATCGTTGAACTTGGACGACATCGCGCCCATGGCGTCAAAGAGGCAGGAAAGGGTCCAGTCCAGTTCCTCGCCACCGCCTGCGAACATCACGTCCTGCTTGCCCATCATGATCTGCTCGGCCGCATTGCCGATGCAGTGCAGCGAGGTCGAGCAGGCCGAGGTGATGGAGTAGTTCAGACCCTTGATCCTGTAGGCGGTTGAGAGGTTCGCGCTGATGGTCGAGCTCATGCACTTGGGAACGGCAAAGGGGCCGATCCGCTTGGGGCTGCCGGATTTCAGGACAGTCTGGTGAGCCGTCAGCATGGCGCTCGTCGAGGGACCGCCCGAGCCGGCCACGAGCCCGGTACGCGGATTGACGACATCGCTCTCTTCCAGCCCCGCGTCGGCGATGGCCTGGCCCATGGCGATATGCGCATAGGCGGCGCCGGGTCCCATGAACCGCAAGGTGCGCTTGTCCACGTGATCGGCGGGGTTGATCTTGAGTGTTCCGGCGATCCGGCTGCGAAAGCCGTGCTCGGCCATTTCGGGAACGGCCTCGATCCCCGAACGTCCGGCCTTGAGGGCGGCGGTGACCTCTTGGGCGCTGTTTCCAACGGGCGAGACGATCCCCAGCCCGGTAACGACGACGCGGCGCATGCGCGGCCTCCCTTAGCTTGTCCGGTGACCGGTGTAGGGTATGCAGGGGGGGGAGAGCAAGGCAGCTGCCATGTTGACGCACAAACGGGGATCTTGGTGTAAAGTCCCTGAAAACTGTCCGGGGCAACGGTTCCCCGCGTGGGCTCGCTCACCACGGATTACCGAGTGGTATCCTGATCCACCGCGCGAGAACCGGGCGGCGAACATTTCCGGTCGTTTATGGCCGGGATGCTCACCGAATTCAGACGCCCGAGCTTTCGCTGCACAATTCCGAAATTCGGGCTCGGGTCCGACCCGGACATCGTCGATCCGTTGCAGAAACGGGATCTCTCATAAGTCCGGCGGGCAGGCTGCGACGGGCCCATTATCCCTCAGAATGTCTTGCGCGCGTTCAACGCGGCGGTGATCGTGCCGTCGTCGAGGTAATCCAACTCGCCGCCCACGGGCACGCCCTGCGCCAGCGAGGTAACCGAGATTCCTTCCAGTTCATCGGCGATGTAATGGGCCGTGGTCTGGCCGTCCACTGTCGCGCCCAGTGCCAGGATCACTTCGGTGATGCCTTCGCTGGCCACCCGCGATTTCAGGCGCGGGATTCGCAGGTCCTCGGGGCCTATATCGTCCAACGCGGACAGCGTTCCGCCCAAAACGTGATAGCGGCCCTTGAAAACGCTGGCGCGTTCCATCGCCCAGAGGTCGGCCACGTCCTCGACCACGCATATCTGGCCCGTGGCGCGTTTCTCGCTCTCGCAGATGCCGCAGATATCCGTGGTGCCGATGTTGCCGCAGTTGAGGCATTCGCGTGCGCTGGTCCCGACTCGCGCCATGGCTTCGGCCAGCGGTGCAAGCAACTGACCGCGCTTCTTGACCATGTGCAGCACGGCCCGCCGCGCCGAGCGCGGCCCCAGGCCGGGCAGCCGCGCCATCAGGTCGATCAACTCTTCGATATCGCTGGTGGTGTTGGTCAAACAGTTCTCCTGCGCGGGACCCCGCAGAAATGCCATCTGCATTTCCGCTCTATCCCGCCTGGTCAGTTCGCGGTGCGACTTGACCTAGAAAGGCAGTTTCATGCCGGCGGGCAGGCCGAGCTCTTCCTGTATCTTCTGCATTTCCTCGGCGGCGCGGTCACTGGCGCGCGACTGGGCATCCTTGATGGCGGCGAGGATCAGGTCCTCGACTACTTCCTTGTCGTCGCCGTTGAAGATCGATGGGTCGATGTCCAGGCCCTTGAGCTCGCCCTTGGCACTGGCGGTGGCCTTGACCAGCCCGGCGCCGCTTTCCCCGGTGACCATCATGGCGTGCATCTCTTCCTGAAGCTGCTCCATCTTCTGTTGCAGCTCTTGGGCGGATTTCATCATCTTGGCCATGTCGCCCATCTGGCCCATCCCCTTGAACATTCCCGTCTCTCCTGTCATCTGCGATACCGCATTCCAGATATGGCCCCCCGGACGCCCGGCCACAAGGCCGGATCATTCTTCCTCGAAAGGGTCCCATTCCTCATCCACCTCGGGCAGGGCCTCCAGCTGGGCCTCCTGTTCCAGGGCGTCCGGCGTGCGGATCTGGGTGATCCGCGCCTCGGGGAAGCGGGTCAGCACCGCCTGGACCAAAGGGTGCGCCGCCGCATGTTCGCGCAGGGCGGCCTCCTCTGCGTCGCGCGCCTGGGCGATGGTCGCGGCCCCGCCGGAGCCGACGACGCTGACTGCCCAGCGGTTCCCCGTCCAGGTCTGCAACCGGCTCCCAAGCTTCGACGCCAGGTCCTTCGGGGCATCCTCGGTTGGCTGGAACTCGATCCGGCCCGGCTGATAGGCGACGAGGCGGACACAGTTTTCCACGTCGACCAGGAGTTTCACGTCGCGGTGACTGCGGATCAGCTCGACCACGTGGTCGAAGGTCGGGTAGCGCGCCAGCGCGGCCTGTGTGGCGACCGCCTGTTCGGCGCCGCCCTGCCGGGCCGAAGGGCCGGATGGGCCGGATTGGGCCGGGGCGCCGGATCTGCCCTGCGCCTCGGTCCGGGGTGCCTGTGCCGCCGGGGAGGTGCCGCCATCGCCCCCGTTCGGCCCGGGCGGCGTCGGGTTGTCCTGCAACCTGCGCACCAGGTCCCCGGGCGTCGGCAAGTCGGCCACGTGCGTCAGCCGGATAACTGCCATTTCCGCCGCCATCATGGCGTTGGGGGCCTGAGCCACCTCTTCCAGTGCCTTTAGCAGCATCTGCCAAAGCCGGGTCAGCACCCGCATCGGCAACGCCTGCGCCATAGCCAGCCCGCGGGCGCGTTCATCCGGGCCGACGGTGGGGTCCTCGGCAGACTCGGGCGTGACCTTGATGACGCTGACCCAATGGGCGATCTCGGCCAGGTCGCGCAGGATTGCCATCGGGTCCGCCCCGTCGGCGTATTGCGCCGACAATTCCGTCAGCGCTCCGGCGGCATCGCCTTTCAGTATCATGTCGAACAGGTCCAGCACGCGGCCGCGGTCGGCCAGTCCCAGCATGGCGCGCACCTGGTCGGCGGTGGTCTCGCCCGCGCCGTGGGAAATCGCCTGATCCAGTAGAGATGTCGCATCGCGCGCCGATCCCTCGGCCGCGCGCGTGATCAAGGCCAGGGCATCGTCGGTGATCTCCGCCGCTTCGGCATCGGCGATGCGGCGCAGCATGGCAATCTGGTCCTCGGGTTCGATCCGGCGCAGGTCGAAACGCTGGCAGCGCGACAGCACCGTCACCGGGACCTTGCGGACCTCGGTGGTGGCAAAGATGAATTTCACGTGTGCGGGCGGTTCCTCCAGCGTCTTGAGCAGCGCGTTGAACGCGCTGGTCGAGAGCATGTGAACTTCGTCGATGATGTAGATCTTGTAGCGCGCGCTGGCCGCACGGTAGTGCACCGTGTCGATGATGTTCTCGCGCACGTAGGACACCTGCGTGTTGGAAGCAGCGTCCATTTCGATCACGTCGACGTGGCGGCCTTCCATGATCGCTACGCAGTGTTCGCATTCGCCGCAGGGGTCGGTGGTGGGGCCGCCGCTGCCGTCCGTGCCGGTGCAGTTCATACCCTTGGCAATGATCCGGGCCGTGGTGGTCTTGCCGGTGCCGCGGATGCCCGTCATCAGAAAGGCCTGCGCGATGCGGTCGGCGGCAAAGGCATTCTTGAGGGTGCGCACCATGGCGTCCTGTCCCACGAGATCGGCAAAGGTCTCGGGGCGGTATTTGCGGGCAAGCACCTGGTAGCTGGGCTGGTCGGTCATGATGGCCTTGGGATTCGGATGATGACCGCACGGTAAGCGGCGCCGGGGGCAAGGTCCACCGCGGCGATGGAGCGTCGAGACCATGTCACGCCCGGCGCGCGCTATTCGTCCCGACGCTTGCGCCTTGCCCGCACCTTGCCCCCGCGATGCACCTTGCCCAGCCCGCGGGCGCGAGACTGCGCCACGGTGTCGCTGTTGTAGCGGTTTTCAGCGGCCAACTTGCGCCAGCGATCCAGTCGGGCGGGATCGAGGCGGCCCGTCTCGATGGCTGCGCGCACGGCGCAGCCGGGTTCGCCGTTGTGGGCGCAATTGCGGAACTTGCAGTCCGCGGCCACTTCCAGAATGTCAGAGAAGACCTCCTCGATGCCTGTCTCGGCCTCCAAAAGGCGCAACTCGCGCATCCCCGGTGTGTCGATCAGCCAGCCGCCGTGCAGTGTCGCGCGCAGAGCGCGGTTGGTGGTGGTATGGCGCCCCCGGGCATCGTCCTCGCGGATGTCGCGGGTTGCCTCGTTGGTGCCGGTCAGGTGGTTCTGCAAGGTGGTCTTGCCCACCCCGGATGAGCCGATCAGCGCCAGCGTCTGCCCGTCGGAACACCAGGGCGCCAGCCGCGCTGCCTCTTCGGCAGTTTTCGCGTTTACCACCAGCACGGGCAGGGTCGGTGACAGCGCCTGCGCCTGCCGGGCGTAGGCCTCCGCATCCTCGGACATGTCGGGTTTGGTCAGCACCAGCAGCGGCAGGCAGCCAGCCATGCTCGCCAGCGCCAGGTAGCGTTCCAGGCGGGCGACGTTGAAATCCGCGTTGCAACTCGTGACGATGGCCAGCGTGTCGACATTGGCGGCGATCAGTTGTGGGCGGGCATCGTGGCCCGCCGCGCGGCGCGTGATTTCGCTCCTGCGGTCCAGCGGGGCAGAGGCCGTGCCGCCCCGGGCCAACACCCAGTCGCCGACGGCATATGCGCTGGTCAGGACCGTGGGGCTCAGCGTGACAGGGCCCTCCGGGGACAGCCCGTCGAGCCGTGTGCGGTGGATGGCGCTCAGGCGGACGGGCGCGCCGTCGGTGTCCGGGCCCAGCTGGTCGGCAAAATGTCGTGACCAACCCAGAGTTGTCAGGCAATAGCCAGTCAAGGCCGTCGACCGACGCGGCCTTGTCGCCAAATCCGGCCACCTTGAGGGCGGTCGTCATGGATGTATGCCGTCAAGCTCAGAGACGCCCTTCGCCGAGTGTCGGAATCGTCATCACCATCCTCCTCGGCATGCTGCGAAATGAGAACATTCTTCCCGGGTCGGAACTTCCAGGCTTGCCGAGCAAGCCGCAGCGTTCCTTGCCGCGAATTCGCGAGACAGATTCGCGAATGGTGAGAGGCTGGACAACGACCCAAGCGGGGCTCGTTACGGCTGCTTCCTTCCGGACCTGACCGGGTTGGCGAGGCGCTTGCCCGCGCCAACCTCTCGAGACGGGACATACTGCTCCGGCGTCGGTCTTTCAAGGGGGTGCAGCCCTCCACAAGGGCCTCACTTCACCAGACCGCCAGGACAGAACAGACGCGTGAAGGCGGCGTAGCAGGTGGCCTTGCGCCCGAAACCCTGCGCATCGATCCGAGCGTAAAGCCGGCGATCGGTGTGGTCGATCCGGGTGGCCCGTGACAGGACCTCGGCGCAGCCCCGGGCATCGGCCTTGCAGCCGGCGACAACCAGGGCCAGCGCGGGGTCGGCGACGTCATCCAGCTCGTTTCGCTCGATGCTGTCCTGCATGAGTGTCCTCGCCTTGTCCCGGATCTCGGCCTCTGTGGGGCGCGTCACGAAGGCGGCGAGGGCGGCTACCAGGCCGACGACAAGAACGATGCGGATCATGTGGGCCTTCGGGTCTGTTTGTCCTGCTTCGATCAGGTTCCGGGCTTCGCGTCCAGATCAATCTCGCAGACCAGCCGACCCTGTTCGTCTGACCCCAAGGCGCTGATACCCGGTAGAGGCAGGCTGGCCGCGGCGCCGGGCGCGGTGGTGAAACTGGCGCTGGCCCCGGCGATGGGGCGGAAGCCCCAGTTGATCACGGGCTCGAAATCCAACGGATCGTTGGCGGCGAAATAACTGGCTATGGCCTCGCTCGCAGTGCCGTTGCTTTCGAACAGCAAGGGTGCCGCAATGGGGATGTCGAAATGCCCTCCGCCGCCCATCCGGTAGGAATTCGTTGCCAGCACGAAGCGCTGCTCCTCGGTCACCGGCCGCCCTGCGTGGCTCAGGTCGCACACACGCGCGGCCCCCGGTGACAACACCTCTCCCTGTGGGCCGAACCGTGGTGGCTTGGTCAGATCGAAATTGTAACTGACCCCGTCGATCACGTCGAAGATGAAACCGGGAAGACGCGGGTCAAGCAGAGGCTGGCGCCCGCGCCCCGGTGCGATGCGGGCAAAAGTCGTAGCCGAGCGTTCAAGCCAGCCGCGCAACTGCCGTCCGGTAATCTCGATGGCGCAGACTGAATTGGGAAAGGGATAGAGGTCGGCGGCATGGCGCAAGGCCAGCGGCCCGGCCGGTATCTCCACGAAGGGGCCCGCCCCGGTCTGGGACCCGGACTTGAAGGGCGCCGCCGCTGAAAGCACCGGCAGGCCGGCGGCCCGGGTGTCCGCAAGCGCGTCGGCGACCATCTGCCGTTGCGCCGCATTGATGATCTGGACGGCCGCGTCGGGTCGGACCCGGCTGAAATGTGTGGTGATTGGCCGCCGTGTGCGCCCCACGGGTCGGCGGATTCGGGAAAGCGTTCGCTCATGAACCGGGGCCAGCATGGCCATCATGTCGGGGCAAGGGGACAGTCCGTGGCGCGCAAGAGTCTCGGCCAGGGGCACCAGCCTGGTGTCATGGCCGGTGATCACCCAACCGTTGCCACGCGGCGCCAGGGCGAGGTCGATCACGCCGAGGTAGGCGGCCTCGGCGCCGGGGTTGACCGCAGGCTTGCCGTGGATCGTGCCGTCGCCGGGGTCGATGCCCGGAGCCGCTGGGTGGTGCCGGTGTGGAAAGGGGACGTGGCTGTGACCGAGGATCAGCAGGTCGATCCCCTCGACCCTGGCCAGGTCTGCTCCGACGTTGTCCTCTGCGGGTGGGAGCGGCAGGGTTTCGATCCCGGTATGGGCAAGGGCGATCACGATATCGGCGCCCGTCTCGCGCACGCGCGCCACCTCCGCTCTGGCCGCCGCGACAAGGTCCCTGATGACCAGGTGCTCGCCCATTTGCCGGCCCTCCCATTGCGCGGTTTGTGCCGGGGTCAGGCCGATCAGGCCGATGCGGAAATCCAGCGTATCGCCGCGCCTGGTCTGCAGCTGCCGGGTGACGATATGCGATCGCGCCGTCAGCGGACGGACGGACCCCGGGCCCGTGACCTGCTCGACATTGCTGGCCAGCATGGGAAACCGGGCCTGCGCCCGGGCCGAGCGGACATAGTCCAGCCCCCAGTCGAATTCATGGTTGCCCAGGCTGGCCGCGTCGTAGCCCAGCGCGTTCATGGCCGCGACGATTGCATTGGGGGTTTCGGCATCATCGCGGAAGTCGGCGTGCACGACCTCTGCCAGCGGCGTACCCTGGAGGAAATCGCCGTTGTCCAGAAGCAGCGTTGGCGTGCCCTCGGCGCGAGCGTGCCGCACCAGGGTGGCCAGGCCCGCCAGGCCCGATGGATCGCTCGGCCTGTCGGCATAATAGTCGTAGGGCAGAAGGTTTCCATGGACGTCGCTGGTGGCCAGGATACGCAGGCTTGCGTGGTCGGCGGACGGGGATATCTTGGAGGGAAAAGTCAATTCTTGCATTTTCACTATATATATCAATGCAACCTTAGGGCGATTGCCGATCAGCGCAAGCCCCTTATACGAATTGAACAATTCCGCGTTGCGTGGCATCGACCCTGCATGAGACAGGCGGAAACGGTAACATTCGGCGGTTCGGGGCTGGACCGGGCCGCGCATCTGCGCGGCGACGCCGCGGCGATCGAGGCCATGCGCCGGGCGCCCACGGCGCGGTTCATCCTTGCCTGGCGCGGGAAGATGATGATCGCGGGCGGCGCGCTGGCGCGGCTGGCCGCCGATCATCCGCTGATCCGGGACGCGGCCGAGGCGCCCCTGTTCCTTGGCCGGGACGACGACGGGCCGGTCTTCTGCGCGGATGTCTCGGGCTGGGACCCGGTGTCCGACGGAGAGGCCCTGCCCGACGGCAGCTTCCTCGATGTGACGTTGCAACGTCATCCGCTCATTCCCGATGCCGAGGGTTTTTCCGATCTGAAGGCCTGCATGACACGGTTGAGCGCCCGCGACGCCGAGTTGGCGGCCATGGCACGGGGGCTGCTGTCCTGGCACCGAACGCATCGGTTCTGCGCCCGCTGCGGCGCTCCCAGCGAGGTGGCACAGGCCGGGTGGCAGCGGCTCTGCCCTGCTTGCGAGGCGTCGCATTTTCCACGCACGGACCCCGTGGTGATCATGCTGGTGACGTGTGGCAATCGCGCGCTGCTGGGCCGTGGTGTGGCTTGGCCCGAGGGGATGTTCTCTTGCCTGGCGGGCTTCATCGAGCCGGGTGAGACCGTCGAGGCTGCCGTCCGCCGCGAGGTCGTCGAGGAATCCGGCATCCGGGTGGGCCGGGTCGATTACCTGGCCAGTCAGCCATGGGCTTTTCCCGGATCGCTCATGATCGGCTGTCACGGCCAGGCCGAGAGCGAGGAGATCACCCTTGACCCAACCGAGCTGGCGGATGCCCGCTGGATCACGCGCGAGGAGCTGGCCGCGGCCTTTGCCGGCGAGGTGCCGGGCCTGCTGCCTGCCCGCCGGGGTGCCATCGCGCAATTCCTGCTGTCCAACTGGCTTGCGGATCGGCTTGGTTGAGGGACATACTGTTCACAATGGCAGTACTCCCGGGCCGGGCGGCTTCGGAATGGCCGGGTATTTGAGACGGGGTGACACATGGAGCTGAGTGCGCGCGAGGATATCGAGGCCCCGGTCGAACAGGTTTTCCGGGAAGTGACGGATTTCGCGGTCTTCGAGCGCGCGATCATGCGGCGGGGCGGCGATGTCGGGTTGCTGGAAGGACCGGTGCCCCCCGAAACGGGCGCGCGCTGGGAGGTGAAATTCCGCCTGCGCGGCAAGAACCGGCGGGTCCTGGCTACGCTGGAGCGTCTCGACCCCGGCCAAGGCCTGACCATCGGCTTCGTTTCGCCGAACATCAAGGGCCATTGCACGGTCGACCTGGTTGCGCTGTCGGCCAGCCGGACCCGTCTGAACGTGGTGATCGTGACCCGCCCGGTCTCGATCGCGGCCAAGGTGCTGGCGCAGTCCCTGCGCCTCGGGCGCGGCCGGATTGAGCGGCGTTTCCGGACCACTGTCGCCACCTATGCCGAGGATATCGAGGCGCGCCACCGGGAGCGGGCGTGACCTGACCGGACTGGCTCAGGCGCGTTCGTGGCGCCGCGGCGCGGCCGGGTAGACCCCCATCAGCTTGATGTGGTCCGTGAAATAGTCCAGCTCTTCCATGGCCAGTTGGACGTTGCGGTCGTCCGGGTGGCCCTCGATCTCGGCGTAGAACTGGGTGGCGTGGAAGTCGCCGCCTACCATGTAGCTTTCGAGCTTGGTCATGTTGACGCCGTTGGTCGCGAAACCGCCCATGGCCTTGTAAAGCGCCGCGGGGATGTTGCGGACCCGGAAGATGAAGCTGGTCATCATGCCGTGCTTGCCGCGCCGCTTGAAATCGGGGTCGCGGGCCATGATCAGGAAGCGGGTCGTGTTGCGCGCATGATCCTCGATATGGCGGGCCACCACGTCCAGCCCGTAAATATCGGCCGCCAGCTCAGAGGCCAGTGCACCCAGGCTGGGGTCTTCGCCCAGGGCCACCTCGCGCGCCGCGCGGGCGTTGTCGGAACTGACCCGCGTCTGGATCGCGTTCTCGCGCAGGAACCCCGAGCATTGCGGCAGGATCACCACGTGCCCCAGGGCGGTGCGGATATCGGGCAGCCGTGTGCCCCGCATGCCCAGAAGGTTGATGTGCACCCGGATGAAGACCTCGTCGATGATGTGCAGTCCGCTTTCGGGCAGAAGGTGATGCACGTCGCCGACGCGGCCGTAAATCGAGTTCTCGACCGCGATCATGCCCAGGTCGGCCTCACCCTTTCGGACCGCCTCGATGGCTGCGTCGAAGGTGGCACAGGGCAGGGGCTCGTGGTTTGGCAGGGCCTCCTTGCAGGCCTGGTGGCCATAGGCGCCGGGTTCTCCCTGGAAGGCGATACGCTGGGTCATCCGCGGTTCTCTCCCACTGTCGGATCATGCGATGGGCATTTCGTCGCGCTGCTACACCTTGAACAATGCAGGTGGAAGCGGATAGATGACGTCTGAATCAGGAACCAGATGGAACGCGACATGTTCGACACAATGACGATGACCAAGATCCTGGGCGGCTTCTCCGGCACGCTTCTGGTATTCTTGCTTGGCAGTTGGGCGGCGGAAACGATCTATCACGTGGGCGGTGGCTACGGCGATGATCAGGCGCAGGCCTATGTGATCGAGGTCGCGGAGGATGACGGTGCCGAAGAGGACGTGGTCGAGGACGAAGGCCCCGAGTTCTCAGAGGTCTTCGCCAGTGCCGATGCCGCGGCGGGGGAATCCCAGTGGCGTGCCTGCCGTGCCTGTCACGCACTGGAGCCGGGTCAGAACATGACCGGCCCGACACTCTACGACGTGGTCGGACGCGAGATCTCTGCGGTCGAGGGCTTCAACTACTCTGGCAGCCTTGTCGAGGTCGCCGATGTCTGGACCCCGGAGAACCTGAACGGGTTCCTCGAGAACCCGAGCGGCTGGGCCCCCGGCACCGCGATGTCCTATGCCGGCATGCGCCGCATCGAGGATCGCGCCGACCTGATCGCCTACCTGGAAACGATCGGCGAGTGATCCGGCGGCGGCCGTCCTGCCCATCCTACAGGAAGGGTCGCCCGCCGGGGCGGCCCTTTTTCGTGCTCGGAGGCTGCCTTGACACCTGTTGGCATAGGCGGGGGGAATGGCACCCGATTCACGCGCGATCACGCATTCTCAACTTGAAGGCTGGACCTTTCGCCCATTAGCCTCATCCTCAAGCTCACAGAACGCCGGAGGAATGACCATGCGCAGACCTGCCACCGAACCCCGGAGCGCCCGCGCCCGGGCCCTCAGCGCCCCCGCCGTGCCGGATTGGCGCGCCTGGGCCATGGGCGGACTGCTGGTGATGGGGAGTGCGGTTGGCGCCTGGGCCGAGGGCCATCAAGATGTCACGGTCAGCCACGGCTACACCAATTTCGGTGATCTGAAGTATTCCGCCGATATGGAACACCTGGACTACGTCAATCCCGAGGCACCCAAGGGTGGCGAGATCAGCCAATGGTCCCAGGGCAGCTTCGACAGCTTCAACCGCTATACCCGCGAGGGGGTGGTCGCCGCGCTGACAGGGATCATGTATGAAAGCCTGCTGGTGTCCACGGCAGACGATCCCTACGGTCTCTATTGCTATCTCTGCGAAACGCTGGAATACCCCGACAGCCGTGACTGGGTGATCTTCAACCTGCGTGACGACGTCACCTTTTCCGATGGCCGCCCGATGACGGCCGAGGACGTGGCCTTTACCTTCCAGCTTTTCATGGAACAGGGCATCGCCGAATACCGGACGGTGGTCGAGGGCTTCGTCGAGCAGGTCGAGGTGCTGGACGAGCACCGCATCCGGTTCACCTTCACCGAGGAGGCCCCGCGCCGCGACGTGATCGGCTTTGCCGGCGGGACGACGGTATTCTCGAAATCCTGGTTCGAGGAGACCGGCGCGCGCATCGACGAAAGCACCGATACGCCCTTTCTGGGCACCGGGGCATACGTGCTGGACAGCTACGAGACGAACGAACGCCTGATCTACGCCCGGGATCGCGACCACTGGGGCGCCGATCACCCGCTCAACGTGGGCCAGAACAATTTCGACACCATCCGGGTCGAGTATTTCGCCGACAGCGCCACAGCCTTCGAGGCCTTCAAGGTCGGCGCTTATACCTTCCGCACCGAGAATTCTTCCAAGACCTGGGCGACGGGCTACGATTTCCCGGCGCTCGACAATGGCTGGATGGTCAAGAAGGAACTGCCCGACGGCAACATCGGATCCGCGCAGTCCTTCGTGTTCAATCTCGACAAGCCCGAATGGCAGGACCCTCGCGTGCGTGAGGCAGTGCGCCTGATGTTCAACTTCGAATGGTCCAACGAAACGCTGTTCTACGGCCTTTATGAACGGGTCGAATCCTTCTGGCAGAATACCCGTCTGCAGGCGCGGGGCACGCCGTCCGACAGTGAACTGGCCCTCCTGCGCCCGCTGGTGGACGAGGGGCTGCTGGACCCGACCATCCTGACAGACCCGGCGCAGATACCACCGGACTCCCGCGCCGAACGGTCCACCGACCGGGGCAACCTGCGCCGCGCATCGGATCTGCTGGACGAGGCGGGCTGGATCGTGGGCGACGACGGCATCCGCCGCAAGGACGGGCGAGTGCTTTCGCTGACGGTGCTGCAGTTCTCGCCGGCCTTCGATCGCATCGTGAATCCCTATGTCGAGAACCTGTCGCGCCTCGGGGTCGACGCCGAGCTTGAACGGGTGGACACCGCCCAGTACGTGGAGCGCCGCCGGACCGGAGATTTCGATCTGGTCAACCACACCCTGACGCAGGGCTTCGAGCCGGGTATCGCCCTCAAGCAGTGGTTCCACAGTTCCACCGCCGATGACAGTTCACGCAACCTCATGCGGTTGCGTGATCCGGCCATCGACCGGCTGATCGATCACGTCATCGACGCGCAGACCCTTGACGAGATGACGACGGCGACCCACGCGCTGGACCGGGCCCTGCGTGCCTACGGCTTCTGGGTGCCGCAGTGGTTCAAGGATGTGCATACGGTGGCCTATTACGACATGTATCGTCACCCCGAGAACATGCCCCCCTTCGCGCTGGGCGAGCTGTCCTTCTGGTGGTATGACGCGGACCGGGCGGAAGATCTGCGCGAAGCAGGCGCCTTTTAGGACAGAGGGAAGGGCAGGCAGGCCACATGGGCGCCTATATCCTGAGACGCTTGCTGCTCGTGATCCCCACGTTGCTGGGGATCATGATCATCAATTTCACGCTGGTGCAATTCGTGCCGGGCGGCCCGATCGAGCAGATCATCGCCCAGATGGAAGGCTCGGGCGATGTTTTCGAGACGATCTCGGGCGGCGGCAGCGAAACGGTCGAGAGCGGTGACACCAGCTATGCCGGGGCACAGGGGCTGCCGCAGGAATTCCTGGACGAGCTGCAGGTCGAGTTCAACTTTGCCCGCGTGGTCTGCGAAGACGGTTTCACCGGAGAACCCAGCCTGCGCGCCGAGGGGTGCGCGGCGGTTCCGGTGCCCACGCTTGAACGGTTCTTCATGATGATGTGGGACTACATGCGCTTCGATTTCGGCGACAGCTACTTCCGCTCGGTCGGCGTGCTCGAACTCGTGGCCGAGAAACTGCCCGTCTCGATCACGCTGGGACTGTGGTCCACGCTGATTGCCTACCTGGTCTCGATCCCGTTGGGCATCCGCAAGGCAGTGCGCGACGGTTCGTCCTTCGACACCTGGACCAGCGCGGCGATCATTGTCGGTTATGCCATCCCGGGCTTTCTCTTCGCGATCCTTCTGATCGTGCTCTTCGCCTCGAACAACTGTTTCCAGATCCCATGGCTTGCCGAGCGCTTTCCCGAGCTGCGCAATTTCAACCCCACCTGCCACAGGATCTTTCCGCTGCGCGGCCTGACCAGCAGCAACTTCGAAGACCTCTCGGCCATGGGGAAGGCGCTGGACTACCTGCATCACATCGTGCTGCCGGTGCTGGCCCTGACTATCGGTGCCTTCGCCACGCTCACCCTGCTGACCAAGAATTCCTTTCTTGAAGAGATCAAGAAGCACTACGTCATCACCGCCAAGGCCAAGGGTGTCTCGGAACGCCGGGTGCTTTACGGCCATGTCTTCCGCAACGCCATGCTGATCGTGATCTCGGGTTTTCCGGCCCTGTTCATCGGGGTCTTCTTCGGCGGCAGCCTGATCATCGAGACGCTGTTCTCGCTCGACGGGCTGGGGCGGCTGGGCTTCGAGGCGACGCTGGCGCGCGATTACCCGGTGATGTTCGGCACGCTTTTCACCTTCTCGCTGCTGGGGTTGGTGGTGGGCATCATCACCGACCTGACCTATGTTCTGATCGACCCGCGGATCGACTTCGAGAGGCGCGACTAGATGGCCGATCCCGCCCCCGATCATACCCCGGAAAATGGCGGGCAAGATTACTTGCGCGTGCCCCGGCGGAGGTGGTTCGAGCCCTCGCCACTCAACAAGCGGCGCTGGCGCAACTTCACCCGCAACCGCCGCGCCTACTGGTCGCTGTGGATCTTCCTGGTGCTTTTCGGACTCAGCCTCTTTGCCGAGTTCCTGGCAAACGACAAGCCTATCCTCGTGAACTACCGCGGCGAGCTGCGGATGCCCGTCTTCACCTTCTACGCGGAACGCGAATTCGGCGGCGATTTCCCCACCGAGGCGCCCTATCGCGACATCGAGGTCGAGTGCCTCATTATCACCGGCGGGTTGGAGGATTGCTTCTACGAACCGGACGAGATGATCGCCGCCGCGGAGGCGGGCACGATAGACCATCCGGATTTCCAAAAGGGCTGGCTGCTCTGGCCGCCGATCCCGTATTCCTTTGACACCATCGTCGATGTGCCCGGCGTGGCGCCCTCGCCGCCCGACGGCAACAACCTGTTGGGCACCGACGACACCAAGCGCGACGTATTGGCGCGAGTGATCCACGGCTTTCGCCTGTCCATCCTGTTCACGCTCATCGTGACCTCGCTGGCCTCGATCATCGGGATCGTCGCGGGGGCGATCCAGGGCTTCTTCGGCGGCTGGATCGACCTGGTCTTTCAGCGTATCCTCGAGATCTGGTCCTCGACGCCGTCGCTCTACGTCATCATCATCCTCTTCGCGATCCTGGGGCGAAGTTTCTGGTTGCTGGTCTTCCTGACGGTACTGTTCGGATGGCCGGCGCTGGTGGGCGTGGTGCGCGCCGAATTCCTGCGCGCGCGCAATTTCGAGTATGTCAGGGCGGCGCGGGCGTTGGGCGTGTCCAACCGTACCATCATGTTTCGCCACATGCTGCCCAACGCCATGGTCGCCACGCTGACCCTGCTGCCCTTCATCATCACCGGCACCATCGCCACGCTGGCCAGCCTTGATTTCCTGGGCTTCGGCCTGCCGTCCTCGGCGCCCTCGCTGGGCGAGCTGACGTTGCAGGCCAAGCAGAACCTGCAAGCCCCCTGGCTGGGCTTCACCGCCTTTTTCACCTTTGCGATCATGCTGTCGCTGCTGGTGTTCATCTTCGAGGGGGTGCGCGACGCCTTCGATCCCAGAAAGACCTTCTCATGAAGACGATCCTCGACGTGCAGGACCTGTCGGTCAGTTTCCGGCAGGACGGCGAGACGACCCGGGCCGTGAAAGGGGTCAGTTTCCAGGTGGGCGATGGTGAGACCGTTGCACTGGTGGGCGAAAGCGGCTCGGGCAAGTCTGTCACCGCGCTGTCCACCGTGCGGCTGCTGGGCGATAGCGCCCAGATCGAGGGCTCCGTCCGATACGAGGGCGAAGAGATGGTCAGAGCGGACGAGGCCAAGCTGCGACGAGTGCGGGGGAATGACATCAGTTTCATCTTCCAGGAACCGATGACGAGCCTTAACCCGTTGCACACCATCGAGAAACAGCTGCGCGAGTCGATCGAGTTGCACCAGGGTCTGCGCGGCGCGGCTCTGCGCGCGCAGATTCTCGAATTGCTCGACAAGGTCGGTATCCGTGACGCCGAGTCGCGCCTGATCGCCTATCCGCACCAGCTTTCGGGTGGTCAACGCCAGCGCGTGATGATCGCCATGGCCCTGGCCAACGGCCCCGATCTGCTGGTTGCGGATGAGCCGACGACAGCGCTCGACGTGACAATCCAGGCTCAGATCCTCGAATTGCTGGACCGGCTCAAGCAGGACATGAACATGTCCATGCTCTTCATTACCCATGACCTTGGTATTGTACGCAAGATCGCCGACCGGGTCTGCGTGATGAAGGACGGCGAGATCGTGGAGCAGGGTAGAACCGAGGTCATCTTCCAAGACCCGCAGCATCCCTACACCCGGATGCTTCTGGCAGCTGAAAGCACCGGTGACCCGACGCCCGTGCCCGCGGAGGCACCGGTTGTGGCCGAGGCCGAGAACCTGAAGATCTGGTTCCCGATCCAGGCCGGTCTTCTCAAGCGCACGGTGGGTCACGTCAAGGCGGTCAACGATGCCACCTTCACCGTGCGCGCCGGGGAAACGCTGGGGGTGGTCGGCGAAAGCGGGTCGGGCAAGACCACGCTGGCGCTGGCCATGATGAAACTGCTGGGCTCGCAGGGGCGGATACTGTTCCAGGGGCGCGAGATCCAGGATTTCCGCGAAAAGCAGATGCGCCCTCTGCGCGGCGAGATGCAGATCGTCTTCCAGGACCCTTACGGCAGCTTGTCCCCACGCATGACCGTGGAACAGATCATTGCCGAGGGGCTGAGTATTCACGCCGTCCGGACGCCAAGCGAACAGCGCGCCATGGTGGCCGAGATCATGGCTGAGGTGGGCCTCGACCCGGTCACGATGGACCGTTACCCGCACGAGTTCTCGGGCGGGCAGCGCCAGCGCGTCGCCATCGCCCGGGCCATGATCCTGCGGCCGCGCCTTCTGGTGCTGGACGAGCCCACCAGCGCCCTGGACATGACGGTGCAGGTGCAGATCGTCGACCTGCTGCGCGACCTGCAGCGCAAGTATCAGCTGGCCTACCTGTTCATCTCGCATGACCTCAAGGTCGTGCGGGCACTGTCGCACAAGATCATCGTGATGAAGCAGGGCGACGTTGTCGAGGCCGGGCCGGTCGACCGGGTATTCGACGCGCCCGAAACCGACTATACCCGCGAGTTGATGGCTGCCGCGCTGGGCTGAGGCCCCCCGCGGCGCGGCTCAGGCCAGTGTCACCGTTGCCGGGTCAAATCCGTCGATTTCGACCGTGCAGGTCTGGCCGCGCGCCAGTGGGCCGACCCCCGCCGGCGTGCCGGTCAGGATCAGGTCGCCGGGTTGCAGCGTCAGCAGGCGCGACACGTGGGCGATGATCTCCTCGACGGGCCAGATCATTGCCGACAGGGGGGCATCCTGACGCAAGACGTCATCGACCCGGCAACGGATCGATCTGTCGCCGGCGAGGTCCACGCCCCTGTGCAACCTGCCCAGGACTGCGGAGTTGTCGAACCCCTTGGCCATGTCCCAGGGGCGGCGCATCTGCTTTGCCTCTGCCTGCAGGTCGCGGCGGGTCAGGTCGTTGGCGGCGGCCAAGCCCCAGACGTGGGACAGCGCTGCTTGCGGCGCGATCTCAGCCCCGCCAGTGCCGACCAGAACGGCCAGTTCCGCCTCGTGGTGCAGGTTGTCGGTGGCAGGCGGATAGGGAATGGTCGTACCCGAGGGCACCACCGCGCTGGCCGGTTTGAAAAAAAAGAAGGGTGGCTCGCGCTCCGGGTCGTTGCCCATCTCGCGGGCATGCTCGGCGTAGTTGCGTCCCACGCAAATCACCCGGTGCAGGCGAACCCCCGTATCGGGCTGGTCCGTCGAGAAGACGGGCAGGGCAGGCGGTTGAACGGCAAGATGGGGCATGGGGGTGTCTCAGGACGGACCGATCATGAAGCAGGAGGTGCCCCGCGCCTGAAGCCGCGTGCAGGCAAGCTCTGCCCCGTCACGGGTCAGGCCCATGAAATTTGCGTCGAACCCACGGGGGCCCTGTCGCACGCGGCGCAGCGCCCCGTCGAGCGAACTCATCTCGTTGAGCGCGACGCGCAGAAGCACCCGCTCGGCCTGGTAGCGTGAATTGTATCGGCCGACATTGACCCCCCAGTGGCGCCCGCCCGAGGTCGAGATCCGGGTGACGACCTCGGGTTCCGAGGGCGCTGTCGCCGGGGCCTTGGCAGAGGCAACCGCCTTCTCGTCGGGGCGTGCCGGCGGGATCGGCGCAGCTTCGGGAGCGCGCGCGGTCTCGCTTTCGAGGACCTCTGTCACGGCGCTCTCGATCACGTCGGCATTGGCCAGCAACAATGCCTCGGCCGGGACGGTTTCAGGTGCAGGCCGCAGCATTGGCCGCAGCGAGCGGCTGACCAGCCCGCTGGCGCGGGTGTTGCGCGTGCCGCCGCCGCCGGCAAAGGCCGGCGCGGGGCTGGGGCGGGCCAGCCGCGCGCGGCTGGGTGCGCGGGCAAACCCCATGTTCATGAGTTCCGCCACACGGGCATTGCGGGCCGAGGTCGAGGAACCGCCGAACATGGTGGCAATGATTCGTTCCTGCCCGCGCTCGGCAGAGGCGGTCAGGTTGAAACCGGCGGCACGGGTATAACCCGTCTTGATTCCGTCGGCCCCGCGATAGGATCTCAGGAACTGGCGATTGGTATGATTGACGGTGCGCACCCCGGCATCGGCGCGCACGCGCGAGAACAGGTTGTAGTATTGCGGGAAGTCGTAAATCACGTGGCGGCCCAGGATGGACATGTCGCGGGCAGTGGACATGTGCCCGCTTTCCGTCAGTCCGTGGGCGTTGCGAAAGGTGGTGCGGGTCATCCCCATGGCCCGGGCTGTGGCGTTCATGCGCCGGGCAAAGGCGGCTTCGTTGCCCTCCAGCGCGATGCCGATGGCGGTGGCCGCGTCATTGGCCGACTTCACCGCTGCTGCCCGGATCAGATAGCGGAACCGGATCTGCTGGCCCGCGCGAAGGCCCAGTTTCGACGGCGGTTCGTTCGCGGCCAGCGGCGTGATGCGGACCATGTCGTCGAGGCCGATCTCGCCGCGTTCCACGGCCTGGAACGCGATGTAGAGCGTCATCATCTTGGTCAGCGAGGCCGGGTGCAACTGAGTGTCGGCATTACGCGAATGCAAGACTTCCCCGGTGCGGGCGTCCATAACCATGGCCGCATAGGGGGCCGACCGCGCGGTGGCGGGCGCGAGCGCGGCAAGGATCATCACGGATAGCATGAGTAACCCCGCCACACCGGGGGTGTTCAATCGACGTTTCACGTCACTGCCCTTTGTCTGCCTCATGGGGGCCGGTTTTCTGGCCTTCCTCAGAAGAGACGATAGCACGGTCCGTGCGCCGGGAAAATATCTTATTTTCAACACTTTTCACTGTGCCCTTGATGTGCCCGCCGGCATATCTTGGGGGTTCTTTTGCAGCACCCCCCAAATCCGCGCCTCACGTTGGGCACATGCCGGGCACCCCCTTTTCACAAGACCCCCGGAGGTTATATGAAAAGGATTGAAAACGGAGTGCGCCGCAGGATACGGGATCGCCATGCTGCACAAGACCTACATGACTTCCGGCAATGATCAGGACGACGACGGCGACGTCGGCGTAAAGGTGGACACCCGCACCAAGACCAAACGCCCGCCGCTCTACAAAGTGTTGATCCTCAATGACGATTACACGCCCATGGAATTCGTCGTGCATGTTCTGGAACGCTATTTCGGCCTGACCCATGCGCAGGCTGTGGAACTGATGCTGACCGTCCATCAGAAGGGGGTGGCCGTGGCCGGTGTTTACAGTCACGAGATCGCCGAGACCAAGGTGGCGCTTGTCATGGATCTGGCGCAGCGCCACCAGCATCCGCTGCAATGCACCATGGAGAAGGAATAGGCCCCGCGCCGGTTCCTCGACGGATGGCACATTCCCGCCTGACCCTCGCGCTGGACAGCGCCGCGCCAGTGCTGCCCGATGGCCCCGTCCGCGTGCTGCGCCCGCCTGCCGATTACGATCTTTCCGCGCTGGAGCCGGCAAGGGTCGAGATCGACCATGGCTTCAAGCCGGACCACGACGCCTGGGCCGCGCGCGGCTACGCCACGGCAGGGTCCGGCCCGGTGCCCACGGTGCTGGTGGTGGTGCCGAGGTCCAAGGCCCTTGCGCGGCGTCTCGTCGCCCATGCCCTGCACGCCGCGACCGGGCTGGTGATTGTCGACGGTGCCCGCACGGACGGGGTCGACAGCCTTTACAAGGCCTGCCGTGGATGGGCGCCCGTTGCTGGCACGCTGATCAAGGCGCACGGGCGGCTGTTCTGGTTTGCTCCAGACGGCGTGCCCGATTGGGACACGCCAGACCGGTGGGTCGACGGGTTCCGCACGCAGCCCGGCGTCTTTTCCGAGGGCAAGGTCGACCCCGGCTCGCGCCTGCTGGCCGGAGCGCTGCCGCCCTTGTCGGGCCGTGTGGCCGATCTGGGCGCGGGCTGGGGCTATCTCTCGGCGGCGGTGCTGGCGCATCCCGGCGTGACTCACCTGGACATGATCGAGGCCGAGGCCCTGGCGCTGGATTGCCTTGCCGAGAACATCTCCGACCCGCGCGCCCGGGCTCTCTGGGCTGACGGGACCCGGTTCACGACAGAGACGCGCTATGACGCCGTCGTCACGAACCCGCCCTTTCACAGCGCGCGCAAGGGCTTGCCCGAACTGGGGCAGGCCTTCCTGGCTACCGCGGCCCGCCTGCTGAAGCCCTCGGGCAGTCTCTACCTTGTGGCCAACCGGCACCTGCCCTACGAGACCCGCTTGCGGGAATTGTTCGCTCAGGTGCAAGAGGTCGGTGGCGACCGGGCCTTCAAGCTGATACGCGCCGCTCGCCCGCGGCGCTGAAATCGCCTAGCGTGGCGGAGCGGGAATCGGCGTCAGGAAGCGAGAGACCGACATGAGCTTTTCCATCGAGGGCAAGACCGCCATCGTCACCGGTGCGGCAAATGGCGTCGGCCTGGCCATCGGGCGGCATTTCGTCGATCAGGGGGCCAACGTGGTCTTCGCCGACATGGACGATGCGCGCCTGGGCCAGGAACTTGGCGACACGGACATCGACGGGTCGCGCTACCGCAGCTTTGCCTGCGACCTGCGGCAGAAACTGTCCATCGCCAATCTGCTGTCCATGACGATCGACGCCTACGATCGCGTCGATATCCTGGTCAATGCATCGCGCCAGATGATGACCTCGGACCCGCTCGATCCGGCCGGCGACAACGTCGAGGAACTGATCCAGCAGAACCTGATGACCTCGTTGCGGCTGACCCAGGCCATCTCGAAACGGATGATCAAGCAGGCAAAAGGGCAGGAAAGCGGCCCGGCGGGATCGATCATCAACCTGAGCTCCATCGCGTCGCGCCTGGCAAACCCCGAGCTGCTGGGCTATTCCATATCGGCCGCCGCGCTGGACCAGATGACGCGTTCCATGGCCGTCGCGCTGGCCCCGCACCGAATCCGCGTCAACGCCGTGGCCTTCGGGTCGGTCATGAGCGCCAGCCTGAAAGGCGCGCTCAAGGAGAACGAGGGCTACCGCGACGAGATCATCGACCACACGCCTCTGGGGCGGATCGCGGGCCCGGGCGAGGTTTCGGACGCGGTGCAATACCTGGCCTCGGATGCCTCGGGTTTCGTGACCGGCGAGATCATAACCGTGGACGGCGGGCGCACGCTGATCGACCCGGTCGACGCGCCCGCGCACTGATATTCAAGTCACTCCGGGTGGATGGCGATGCACTGGCGGATGCGGTCCTCGGCCGCCTCGGCCTCGGCGTTGCGGCGTTTGCGCAGGTCGCCCAGCTTGGCGCGTTCTGCGGCCACGTTGATGGCGACTGGTTCCTCGCGCGTGTAGGTGCGGGTCTTCTGGCAGGGAAAGGTGAAGGTGCTGCCGTCCTCGTTGGTGCCGGTACAGGTTCGGGTAACGGTGCGCAGGTCCTGGACCTCGGCCAGTGCGTATCCGCGATCTATGTTGCCCTGGGCCGTGGCGATCTGCGCGTTCAGGAGGCGCAACTTGCCCTGGGCCTCGGCAATGCAGGCCTCGCGCGGGGTGGCGCAGGCAGCAAGGATGACAAGTGGCAGCAGGTAAACGATGGGTTTCATGGGAGGATGCCTTGGTGTTTGACGGAAGCGCGCGGTTGCGACGACCGGGTCTTGGCCGCCATCCCCAAAGGATGCTAAGGGCCGCCGCTAGGTAATAACAAGAGGGTTAACCATGGCCGCTGACGAAATGACCGAGCAGAAGGCCCGCGCCTCGGCCTGGTTCCGCACCCTGCGTGACGAGATTGTCGCCGCCTTCGAGGAGGTGGAGGATGCGCAGGAATCCGGGCCGTTCGCCGACGTGCCCCCGGGCCGCTTCGAGGTGACAGAGACCCGCCGCAAGGGCGCCGAGGGCGAGGATGCCGGCGGCGGGCTGATGTCGGTGATGCGCGGGGGCCGGGTTTTCGAGAAGGTTGGCGTCAACGTGTCGACCGTCCAAGGCACGCTGGGTGAAAAGGCCCAGGCGGCCATGATGGCGCGCAAGGGGCTGCCGGGAATGGTGGATGATCCGCGGTTCTGGGCCTCGGGTATCTCCCTGGTCGCGCACATGCAGAACCCGCATACGCCGGCGGTTCACATGAACACGCGGATGTTCTGGACGCCGCATGCCTGGTGGTTCGGCGGCGGGTCGGACTTGAACCCCTGCATTGAGTACGAGGCGGACACGGCGCACTTCCATGCCATGCAGAAGGCACACCTCGATCCACACGGGGAAGAGCATTATCCGCGCCTGAAGGACTGGGCAGACGACTATTTCTACATACCCCACCGGCACCGGGCGCGAGGTGTTGGCGGCATCTTCATGGATGACCACTGCACCGGCGACTGGGAGTGTGATTTCGCCCTGACGCAGGATATCGGCCGGGCCTTCCTGCCGGCCTTCCTGCCTTGCGTGGAAGCCCGACGCGACCTGCCCTGGACCGAGGCCGAGAAGGATACCCAGCTTGTCCATCGCGGGCTCTATGCGGAATACAACCTGGTCTATGACCGGGGCACAAAGTTCGGCCTGGAGACTGGCCATGACGCAAATGCCGTGCTGATGAGCCTGCCGCCCATGGCAAAGTGGGTGTGACCCGGGCGGCGACCGTTCAGTGGCCGCGCAGAAACGCGCGGTAGGTGGTCAAGTCCTGGAACCGGGCATAGCCGAAGTTGGTGTCACCGTAGATCGAGCCGTCGCGCAGGACCGCGTATGTGAATGGACCTTGCATGGCGACACGTTCCGGGTCTGTTAGGGGAATCGGAAGGACGCTGAAGGCGCCCGGAATGCGAGTTGGGTCGATCCGCTCGATCCCGTCGCCGGGAATTGGAACGGGCATGACCATTACGGAAGCCCCGCCGTCGAGGGGTCGGACCCGGGTGCCAGACTGGTCGAGTGATTGACGGTCAAGCGTCAAGGGGGCATCGGGGTCGATATAGGGGATCTCGATCGGTGTTGCGCCCACGGAGGGCGGCAGACGCACGTCGTCCGCCACGGCAAGACCGCCGAATAGCGCCAGAGGTGTGGCGAGAAACAGGGATTTGAGTAGAGACATAGCGGTCCTCATGACTGGTTGGCCGCAGCATTCTGTGCCAGGTCGCCGGCGTGCGCCATGACAGCGGACAAGGCGCGACGGTATGAAGAGTGGTAGAATGAAAGGTTGGCGGACGCCGCTCGGCTATCGCCATCGCCCTGCCCGCCGTCCCGGTCAGCGTGCCGCCTCGACCAGCGCCTTGAACAGTGCCCTTTGGCGGCGCGCGTAGAACAGGTGTTCGGGGTGCCACTGCACGCCCAGGGCAAAACGGACACCGGTCGCCTCGACGGCCTGCACCATGCCCCCCTCGTCGCGGGCGGCCACGCGCAGGCCGGTGCCCACGCGGTCCACCGCCTGGCTGTGCAGGGCGTTCACCGTCATTTCCTCTGGTCCGGCGATGCAGGCCAGGGCACTCCCGTGCAGGGGGCATACACGCTTGCGCGGCAGGATCGTACGGTGCCGGATGCTGCGCTGATGATTGGCATAGGCATCCTGGTCGAGCGTGCCGCCCGCCGCCACGTTGATCATCTGCGCGCCGCGGCAGATGCCCAGAACGGGCATGTTGCGTGCCAGCGCCTCTCGTGCAAGCCGCAATTCCAGCGCGTCCCGGTCGGGGTCGATCCGGGCCGAGAGGTGCAGCGTGCCGCCGTAAAGCTCGGGCGATATATCGTCGCCACCGCCGATGATGAGGCCGTTCACGCCATCGAGTTGCGAGGGCCTGCCTGCGCCCCAGCGCACGGCCTGTCCGCCACCCAGCCGGACGTTCAGGGCCACCAGCGGAAAGATGCGCCAGCCCGACCGGGCCGAGGTCGTCACCGCGATCCGGGGTTTGCGCATCAGGTCAACCCGGCCTGCGCGAGGATCTCGCCAACCTGCGCGCGCCAGTCGGGACGCAGGGTCGTCAGTGCGGCCCGATGGCCCTGCCAGGCCGTCTTCAGCCGGTCCAGCACGTCGGCATCCGCCGCGATCCGTTCCACCAGGACCCAGCGGTTCCATTCGGCGGCAACTGACCACGCGGGTTCGTCAATGCGGCAGTCGGGCAGGCGGTAGTGCCAGGCCGGTCGGGCCGAGATAGCGCCGAGACCGTCCAGCGCCTGCGCGACCCGGTCCTCGTCGAGATGTGCGAGCACCGGCAGCATGTCCAGGCCGCGGTTGCGGGTCGCATTGTGGGAAAGACAGGCGTCGAAGAGATCATCCAGGGTCCAGTCCCGCGCCCCGGCCAGGCAATCCACGAAGCCGCGAGGGAAGGGATCGGAAAAGGGCAGGACGCGGCGCGCCACGTCCATCTCGCCGCCATAGCGCAGGCGGTCTTCGAGCAGGGCATAGGCGGTGAGGGTCGGCAGCAGGTCCGCGATCCCCGGTCCCGGGATTTCTGGGTTCAGGTGCAACCCGAAGCCCAGGAATATTCCGTCGCGCGTGCCGATGGCCCCGGCAGTTCGCAGTGCCGCGCAGAGGTGGTCGACCTGCGGCAACTGGTCGAAAGTTAGCGGCGGCGTGACGATCTCGATCGGCACCACTGTGCGCGACAGGTCCAGCCCGATCTCGGCCAGCGGTCCGTCGAGCCTGTCGCGCAGGGCGGTGTCGAGGTATATCTCCAGATCGCCCAGCATGCTGCCCGTCAGGCGCAGTTCGTGGTCGCCGCTGGCCATGGTTTCGCCGCCAAGGGTGTCCCGCGCGATCCGGGCGGCCTCGGTCTCGGTCAAGCCCCCGAACTCGATCTCGACCCCGGCGCGGCGGTCGGTTCCGAGCGGCAGAGGCAGGAACGCGGGAGTGTCCATGCGGCCCTCACCCGCCCCGGATCGTGTCGATCATCAGTTGCACGTTCTGGGGGTCCGCGTCTGGCGTGATCCCGTGGCCAAGGTTGAAGATGTGCGGGCCATTCGACAGAGCATCGACAACACGGCGTGTCTCGCGCACGAGATCGTCGCCGCCGGTCACCATGTGCGAGGATTTCAGGTTACCCTGCACACAGCCGCCGGTTTGCACGTTCTCGGCGGCCCATTCCGGCGACACCCCGTCATCCAGCGCGATACAGTCGGCCCCGATGGCCTTGTGCAGGCCGACATACTCTTCGCCCGCGCCGCGCGGGAAGGCGATGACGGGCAGGCCCGGATGCCGCTCCTTGAGCGCCGCTGTGATCCGGCGAGCCGGGTCCACCGCGTATTTCTGGAAGTCCTGGCCCTGCAGCGATCCGGCCCAGCTGTCGAAGATCTTGACCACCTCGGCCCCGGCGTCGGCCTGGGCTGACAGGTATTCGATCGTCGCCTCGGTGATTCTGTCCAGCAGCGCCTCGAACAGCGGACGGTTTTCGGCCTTGAGCGCATGGGCCGGGCCCTGGTCGGGAGTGCCGCGCCCGGCGATCATGTAGGTCGCGACGGTCCAGGGCGCCCCGGCGAAACCGATCAGCGTCGTCTCGGCCGGCAATTCCCCGGACAGGATGCGGACGGTCTCGTAGATCGGCGCAAGATGATCGTGGATGGCGTCGGCCGGGAGCAGCGCGTCGAAACCGGCCTGGTCGGTGAGAGTGGACAGGCGCGGCCCTTCGCCCGTGACGAACCACAGGTCGGCCCCCAGTGCCTGCGGCACCAGCAGGATATCGGCAAAGAGGATCGCCCCGTCGAACCCGTAGCGGCGGATCGGCTGCAGCGTCACCTCGGCGGCAAGGTCCGGCGTGTAGCACAGCGAAAGGAAGTCCCCCGCCTGCGCCCGTGTGGCGCGGTATTCGGGCAGGTACCGGCCGGCCTGGCGCATCATCCAGATCGGCGGGGTGGGCAGGGTCTCGCCCCCGAGGGCGCGCAGGATTGTCTTGTCGGTCATGGGAACTCCTATCAACGGTATCGAGGTTCCAGTTGCGCCCGGTGAAGTCAAGCCGTTGTCACGCGCGCGTGCGGCGTCTAGAAGCATGGCATGATGCAGGATCTCCCCTCACCCGATCGCCCGCTGAGGATCGGCACACGCGGCTCGCCGCTGGCGCTGGCCCAGGCCCATGAAACCCGCGCCCGCCTTGCGGCGGCCTTCGACCTGCCAGAGGCGGCCTTCGAGGTGGTGGTCATAAAGACCACCGGCGATAACCGCTCTATGATCGATGCGGACAAACCGCTCAAGGAAATCGGCGGCAAGGGCCTTTTCACCAAGGAAATCGAGGAGTCGATGCTGTCGGGCGGGATCGACATCGCCGTGCATTCCATGAAGGACATGCCGGTGGAACAGCCAGAAGGGTTGGTGCTGGATTGCCACCTGCCGCGCGAGGACGTGCGTGATGCCTTCGTCTCGCTCGATCATGGCGCGCTGGGCGACCTGCCCGAGGGCACTGTGGTGGGCACCTCGAGCCTGCGGCGCCAGGCGCAGTTGCGCGCGCGGCGTCCAGACCTGCGGGTGGTGGAGTTTCGCGGCAACGTGCAGACCCGACTGAGAAAGCTGGAGGACGGCGTGGCCGCGGCCACCTTTCTGGCCATGGCGGGGCTGCGGCGGCTGGGCCGCGCCGAGGTCGCCCGCGCGGCCATCTCGCCCGAGGATATGCTGCCGGCGGTGGCGCAGGGTGCCATAGGGATCGAACGGCGCGCCGATGACGACCGGGTGGCCGGGATGCTGTCGGCAGTCCATGACACGGACACCGGCGCCCGGCTGGCCTGTGAACGGGCCTTCCTGGCCGCGCTGGACGGGTCTTGCGAGACGCCGATCGGCGGGCTGGCCGAATTCGTGCCCGAGGGTCTGCGCCTGCGCGGCGAGATCCTGCGCCCGGACGGGTCCGAGGTGCATTCAGGCGAGCTTTCCGGGCCCGTCGCGGACGGCCCGGCCATGGGGGCGGCGCTTGCGCGCGAGCTGCTGGGCCGTGCTACACCGGGGTTCTTTGCCGCCGTAACCGGCGGCTAGCGATCCGCGCCGGTCTCGACGGACAGGGTTGCCGGGGCTAGGCTCGCCCGGACACGGCGCCGAGGACCCCCGGGGATGCGCACGAGGACACAATGCAGGACCGGACCGCCCGGCCCATCGCCCCAGTTGCGGATGCTGGTGCTGATCGGCGTGGCCTTGGTTGTGGGGTGTGCGGCCTCGCTGGCCGCCATCGCGCTGGTCGATCTTGTCGCGCTGCTCAACGATCTGCTGCTGGTCGCGCCCAAGACGCGGGTGCAATGGGAAAGCCTGCCTCTGCTGGTGGCATCAGCGACACTTCTGGTGCCGACCTTGGGCGGCTTTCTGGTGGGGCTGGCCCATCGCTATCTTTCGCCTGCAGGTCACCCGCTGGGGCCACCCGCCGTGATCCGGGCAGTGCAGTTCCATCGCACCCTGCCGGATCTGCGAAGCGGGCTGGTCTCGACCGCGACGGCGGCGCTGTCGCTTGGGGCGGGGGCCTCCGTCGGACAATACGGGCCCATGGTCTACCTTGGTGCGCTGTTCGGCGGCGCGGTCCACAGGCTGCGGCTGGGGATTCCCGGCCTTGCCAGCATCGCGGTCAGCTGCGGCGTGGCCGCGGCAATCTCGACCGCCTTCAACGCGCCCGTTGCGGGAGTGCTGTTCGCGCACGAGGTCGTGCTGCGCCATTATGCGACCCGGGCCTTCGCGCCTGTCACCGTGGCCTCCGTCACCGGATACGTGATCGCCAATGTCGTCTTCGAGCGCCCGGCCCTGTTCCGCATCGACTTTCCCGGTGTCGCGCACGGATATGAATTCGCGCTGGTGGCCGTGCTGGGCGTCCTCGTGGCCGGGGCGGCGGTTGGGTTCATGCGGCTGCTGCTGGCGCTGGGACCCTGGCTGGGCCGACTGATTGCGGCTCCCGCCCTGCGCCCGGCCCTGGCCGGACTGGCGGTGGGGCTGACGGCGCTGGCCCTTCCGGACGTGCTTGGCATCGGCACCTCGACCCTGCGCTTTGCCACGATCGACGGGGCCTTTGGACTGGGTGAACTGGTCGTGCTGATCGGCGCCAAGATCGGCCTGACCGCGCTTTGTATCGGGGCGGGGTTTTCCGGCGGGGCCTTCAGCCCCTCGTTGCTGATCGGCAGTCTGGTGGGCGTGCTGTTCTGGACGCTGCTGTCGGGCGCACTGGGAGTGCCAAGCTCTGGCGCGGCGATCTATGCCATCGCGGGGATGATGGGCTTTGCCAGCGCGGTGATCGGTGCACCGCTGACCTGCATCCTGATCGTCTTCGAGCTGACGCGGAACTACGATGTGACCATCGCCGCCATGGTCGCTGTGGTGTTCTCCAATCTGGTCTCGCACCGGGTGTTCGGCCGGTCGCTTTTCGACGAGCAACTGGCCCGGGATGGCATTGATTTCTCGCAGGGACGGGACCATCCGCACATGGCCGCGCTGCGCATAGTCGACCACCTGACCCCCGACGCGGTGACCGCCCGCGCAGGGGAACCGCCCGGGGATGTCGACTGGCGCCTTGCCGCCAAGGGCTGGCGCGAGGCCTTCGTCCTGAACGGGGATGACCGTTTGCTGGGCATCTACACCCCGGGCCGCGCGGCCGGGGAAGCGACGATGGCCGACCTGGCGCAACCGGCCGGCCTGGTCTTCGAGGACAGCACCGACCTGGCCGAGGCCATGACCCGCCTGCGTGGCTTCGTCGGTGACGCGGTGCCTGTTGTGTCGGACGACGGCACCTATCTCGGCGCCGTGTCCGAGGCCGATATCGTGGCCGCCTGGCTGGATGAATCCGCGCGCCTGAGGGAGGAGGAAAATGCGTCTGTCTGAGCTTGCCGTTGGGATGATCCTCTGGGCTGTGCCGCTGGCCGCGCAGGACCTGACTGTCGTGTCATGGGGGGGCGCCTACGAGGCCGCGCAGCGCCGGGCGGTTATCGCCCCCTTTGCCGAGGAAACGGGCCGATCGGTCACCGTCGCGCGCTACGACGGCACCTGGTCGGCGCTGGCCGCGCGCGGCGCGACCGAGGGCTGGGATGTCATCGACATGCTGGCCGACCAGGCGCGGGTGGCCTGCGACAAGGGCCTGTTGCTGGCGCTGCGTCCGCGCGAGATGTTCAGCCGCGCCGCCCTTTCCGATTTCACGCCCCGGCGACCCGACCGTTGCGCCGTGCCGCAGAACGCCTATGCCCGGGTCATGGCCTACGACGACCGGGCTTTTCCCGGTATAAAGCCCACTGGAATCGAGGATTTCTTCGACACCGAGCGGTTCCCCGGGCCGCGCGCACTGCAACGCGGCCCCGACGGGATCCTGGAGTGGGCGCTGCTGGCCGAGGGGGTGCCACCCGAACAGGTCTACGGACTGTTGAGCACTGATAGAGGCCTGCGGCTGGCCTTTCGGCGACTCGAGACGATCCGCGACGACATTCTTTGGTGGTCGGATCCTTCCGAGCCGGCGCAGATGCTGGCGGAGGGGCGCGCCGTCATGGCCGCGGGGTTCAATGGCCGCTTCGTCGACGTGGCGCAGTCCGGGATGCCGCTGGACATTGTCTGGGATGGGCGCATCATCGGCATCGAGGTCTGGGCCATCGCCGCCAGCACCGACACGCCCGATGCCGCCCGCGCCTTTGTCGCCCATGCCGCGCGTCCCGAGGCCATGGCCCGGCTGGCCGAGCGCATCCCCTACGGCCCCACGCGGGTATCGGCCTTCGAGCGGATCGGGCTGCACCCGGAAACCGGCGTGCCCATGCGCGCCCATCTGCCCAATGCGCCACAGCACGGCGGGCGGGTGCTGGTCCGTGACGATGCCTGGTATGCGAACACCGAGGCGCTGCGCGACCGTCGCTTTCGCGCCTGGCTGGCGCGGGGCGACTAGCCCCGGCGCCCCGAGCGGATGTCACCCGTTGTCAGAACCGGCGCCGCGTCGATGTCCTGGGCGTCGAGCATGTCGGCCACCCGTTCCAGTGACGAGACGAGTTGAGCCTGTTCCCAGCCTTGTAGTTGTTTGAAGGCCGCGACATAGCGCTGCTGCAGCGCGTCGGGCGCATCGTCCAGCCGTTCGCGGCCCAGGTCGGTGGCCACGATATTGGTCTGGCGGCGGTCTTGTTCCGAGGGAACCCGGCTCACCAGCCCGCGCGCCACCAGCTTGTCCACCAAGGCCGTGACCGTGGCCTGGCTGACGCCCATCTGGCGCGCCAGAAGCTTGGGCGTGGCGCTCTCGCGCTCGGCCACGATCTGAAGGACCCGCAGTTGAGCGGGGCTGAGTCCCACCGCGTGGGCGAGGTCACGCGCATACCACTCGGTGGCCCGCAGGATTCGGCGCAGGGCGATCAGGCTTTCGTCGGTCCGGTCTGGGAAGGCTGTTGACATGTTGCAAGTATGGCACGCGGTGGCCGGTGCTTCAATTGCCTAAGGAATTTTGCAAAATATTCGCAAATCGAAGCATCCCCCTTTCTGTTAAGGGCAAATACTGAACGACAATGGTCTTTGAAACCGTGCTATTTGCGCGCCGGACGCACCTGGTGTCCTTCGAAGGTTGAATTACCTCGCGGGATATACTAATTAGCTTTCCGAACAATCAGAGAGGTCACCTCCCATGCCCAAGGACACAGTGCAAGACACCGTCAAACCGCGAACGCCCGCGCCCCGTCTGCGCAAGCCGGAGACAACGGACGGGGCCGCCATCTGGGAGTTGATAAAGGCATGCAAGCCGCTCGACGAGAACTCGATGTACTGCAACCTCGTGCAGGCCGACCATTTCCGCGACACCTGCGTGGTGGCGGAACTTGATGGCGATATCGTCGGTTGGATTTCTGGCCACATGGTTCCCGAAAAGGACGAACTTTTCGTCTGGCAAGTCGCGGTCAGCGACAAGGCGCGGGGGCTGGGCCTCGGTCGCAAGATGCTGACTCACCTGATCGAGCGCGAGAACTGCGCCGACGCCACCCACCTCAAGACCACGATCACCAAGGACAACGAAGCCTCTTGGGGGCTGTTCCGCAGCTTCGCCCGCCATATCGGCGGCGACCTGTCGGACGAGCCTCACTTCGTCAAGGAGGTGCATTTCGAGGGCCGCCACGACACCGAGCACATGGTGACGATCGAGCTGCCCGCCCCGGTGCCGCTGCGCCGCGCGGCCTGAACCCGCGCGCCCGGCTCCTCATACACGATCTTCCTGAAAGGACACATCATGGCCAAGGACATGGCAAAGACCGATTCGATCTATGAACGCCGCGAAAGCGAGGCCCGTTCCTACTGTCGCGGGATGCCCGCCGTCTTCACGAAGGCGCAGGGGTCGACCATGACGGACGAGACCGGCAAAACCTACATCGACTTTCTCGCCGGCTGTTCGTCGCTGAACTACGGGCACAACGACCCGGACATGAAAGCGGCGCTCATCGAGCACATCGAGAACGACGGGATCGCCCACGGGCTGGACCTGCACACTGATGCCAAGGGCGATTTCCTGCACGCGCTGGAAAGCCGCATCCTGGCGCCGCGCGACATGGACCATCGCGTCATGTTCACCGGCCCGACCGGGGCCAACGCCGTCGAGGCCGCGATGAAGATCGCGCGCAAGTCCACCGGCCGCACCAACGTGATCGCCTTCACCAACGGTTTTCACGGTGTGACGATGGGCGCGCTGGCTGCGACCGGGAATGGCTATCACCGCGGTGGTGCGGGCATGGACACCTCGGGTGTTACGCGCCTGCCGTTCGACGATTTCGCCGACGGGGTGGATTCCGTCGCGCTGCTCGACAAGATGCTGTCTGACGGCTCGGGCGGGATCGACGCACCCGCTGCGATCATGCTGGAGACCGTTCAGGGCGAGGGCGGCCTGAACGCCGCATCCCCGGAATTCGTGCGCGGCGTCGCAGAGGTGGCCAAGAAGCACGGGGCGCTGCTGATCATCGACGACATCCAGGCTGGCTGCGGCCGGACGGGCACATTCTTCTCGTTCGAGGAGATGGGCGTTATGCCCGACATCGTGACCATGGCGAAGTCGATCTCGGGCTTTGGCCTGCCCCTGGCACTGGTGCTGGTGCGCCCGGAACACGACGTGTTCGGCCCGGCCGAGCACAACGGCACGTTTCGCGGCAATACCCATGCCTTCGTGACGGCAAGGACCGCCATCTACAAGTTCTGGTCCGATGACAAGTTCCAACAGGAGCTGGCACACAAGACCGTCATGATCACCACGGCCCTGAACGAAATCGCCGAGCTGATCCCGGGGGCCTACCTCAAGGGGCGCGGCCTGATGCAGGGCGTCGACGTGGGCAGTGGCGAACTCGCCGAGCAGATCTGCGCGCGTGCCTATGAAAAGGGCCTCGTGGTCGAGACCTCGGGCAGCGATGACGAGGTCGTCAAGATCCTTGCCCCGCTGACCACCTCGATGGAGACCTTCCGCAAGGGGTTCAACATCCTTCTGGACGCGACCCGCGACACCCTCGCCAGAACCAAGATCGCAGCGGAGTAAGCCCCATGATTGTGCGCGATTTTCACGACATCACCGCCAACCAGCCCGACCGCGTCGTTTCGGATGCGCAGTGGTCGTCGGTCCGGATGCTCCTGGCCGATGACAACATGGGTTTCTCGTTTCATATCACCTTCCTCGAGGCGGGGTCAGACCACACGTTCCACTACAAGAACCATTTCGAGAGCGTCTACTGCATGCAGGGCACCGGCGAGATCACCGACCTGGCCACCGGAACGACATACCCGATCCGGCCGGGCGTGATGTATGCGCTCGACCAGCACGACAAGCACCGGCTTGTCGCCCACGAGGAACTGGTCATGGCCTGCTGCTTCAACCCGCCGGTGACGGGCACCGAGGTGCACCGCGAGGATGGCTCCTACGCGGCACCCGACGACAGCTGACGCAAAAGGACAAGGAGGCCAAGCATGGCCCATACCGTGGAAAAAATCGGCGGGACCTCGATGTCCCGCGTGAACGAGTTGCGTGATACGCTTTTCATCGGGGACCTCAGCGAAGAGGCGCTTTACGGACGCGTCTTCGTCGTTTCGGCCTTCGCTGGCATCACCAACCTTCTGCTGGAACACAAGAAGACGGGCGAGCAGGGCGTCTATGCCCAGTTCGCGCAGTCTGACACCGGCCATGGCTGGCATGACGGCCTGACCCGTGTCGCCGACGCCATGATCGCGGCGCACAAGTCGATTCTGGACAACCCCGCCGACATCGACCAGGCCGACGATTTCGTGCGCGACCGGATTGATGGGGCGCGCAACTGCCTGATCGATCTGCAGCGCCTGTGTTCCTATGGTCACTTCCGCCTGTCCGAGCACATGCTGCAAATCCGCGAGTTGTTGTCAGGGCTGGGCGAATCCCATTCGGCCTTTGTCACTACGCTCATGCTGCAACGTGCGGGTGTGAATGCGCGCTGCGTCGACCTGTCCGGCTGGCGCGACGAAGGCGATGTGACGCTGGACGAACGTATCACCGCTGCCATGGCAGGGGTGGACCCGGACACCGAAATGCCGATCGTCACCGGTTACGCCCAGTGCGCCGAGGGGCTGATGCGGGAATTCGACCGGGGGTATTCGGAGGTGACATTTTCGCGGCTGGCCGGCCTGACCGGCGCGCGCGAGGCGATAATCCACAAGGAATTCCATCTGTCCTCTTGCGACCCAAAGCTGGTGGGCGAGGGCGCCGTGCGCAAGCTGGGCCGGACCAATTACGACGTGGCTGACCAGCTGTCGAACATGGGCATGGAGGCGATCCACCCCAAGGCGGCCAAGGTACTGCGCCAAGCCGAGATCCCCTTGCGTGTGACGAACGCCTTCGAACCAGGCGATCCCGGCACGCTGATCGACGACCAGCCGGCCGACACTGCGGCGGTCGAGATCGTCACCGGCCTTGATATCGTCACGCTGGAGGTCTTCGAACAGGACATGGTGGGTGTGAAGGGTTACGATGCGACGATCCTTGACGTCCTGCGCCGTCACGACGTGCGCATCGTGTCCAAAGTGTCGAATGCCAATACGATCACGCATTACCTGGACACATCGCTCAAGACCATGCGGCGGGTGGAAAAGGATATCGCTGCGGCCTATCCCAGCGCCGAGATCACGACACGCACCGTTTCGGTCGTTTCTGCCATCGGGCGCGACCTGCGCGGTCTGTCGGTTCTGACGCGGGGCCTTCAGGCCATAGCGGAGGCGGGGCACGAGGCCATCGGTGCCACGCAGGGCCCGCGTAACGTGGATGTTCAGTACATCGTTGACCGGGATAGCCGCGACGCCGTCATCAAGGCGTTGCATGGCGCGTTGATCGAGGGCGCGCAGGCGCCCCTGGTCAAGGCCGCCTGAACAGGCCCCCCGGCCACCCGGAGCAAGACACGTCAGGCCCGTCATGCGAAAGCATGGCGGGCCTTGCCTGTTACAAAACCGTCACTTGCACGGATCGATATTTCGAATATTCATGAAATATGGAAATGGAAAGTCCCGCCCGCCTCGCGACCCTTGGCCACCCCCAGCGGCTTGCCATCTACAGGCTGCTCATGCGACGCTATCCCGACCGTGTCCCGGCGCAGGAAATCGCGCAGGCCATCGAGGCCCAGCCCAGTACGACCTCGGCCTATCTGTCCGCCTTGTCCCGGGCCGGACTGATCAGCCAGCAGCGCGACGGCACCTCGCTGCGCTACACGGTCGAGATGGAGGTGGCGCAGCGCCTCTTCGACGATCTCTTTCTGGATTGTTGCCGCGGCCGGGTCGATCTTTGCCTGACCGGCCAACAGCGCAGGCCGGCCATGTCCCCGGAGACCGACCGGAAATACAGGGTACTCTTCCTTTGCACCGGCAATTCCGCCCGCTCGATCTTTGCCGAATCCATCCTGCGGCATACGGCGGGCGACCGGTTCGAGGCCTGGTCGGCCGGGACCACGCCGAACTCTGAACTCAACCCTTTCGCGGTCGAGGTGCTGGACCAGAAGGGTCATGACACGAATGTTCTGCGCGCCAAGCACATGAGCGAATTCCAGGCCGGGGACGCGCCGGGGTTCGACTTCGTTTTCACGGTCTGCAACCAGGCCGCGAACGAGGACTGCCCCGCTTGGGACGGCCAGCCTGTCAGTGCCCATTGGGGGCTGCCCGATCCGGTCAAGGTCGAGGGCACGGACGCCGAAAAGAGCCTTGCCTTCCAGAATACCTACGGCGCGCTCCAACGCCGCATCGCGGCCTTCACCGCGCTGCCAATTCGAGAACTGGGCCGTATGTCCCTGCAACAGGCCGTTGATGACATCGGCCAAACGAAAGACGACACATGACTGTTTACGCGCTCAACGGCCTTGGCCGGATCGGCAAGCTGGCCCTGAAACCGCTGCTGGACCGGGGGATGGATATCGCCTGGATCAACGACGCGGTTGGCGGCCCCGAGATGCACGCCCACCTGCTGGAATTCGACACGGTGCACGGGCACTGGGATGCAGAATTCTGCCACGATGCCGACAGCGTGACCATAAATGGCACCAAGCTGCCTTTCATCGGCACGCAAGACCTGTCCGATTTGCCATTGGAGGGCGTCGACGTGGTTATCGACTGCACCGGCGTCTTCAAGACCGAGGCCGCGCTGACCCCTTATTTCGACGCGGGCGTGCAGAAAGTCGTGGTCTCGGCCCCGGTCAAGGACGGGCCGACGGCGAATATCGTGATGGGTGTCAACGACGCCGGCTATGACCCCGCGCGACACCGGATTGTCACGGCGGCCTCCTGCACCACCAATTGCCTCGCGCCGGTGGTCAAGGTCATTCACGAGGGACTGGGCATCAAGCACGGTTCCATGACCACGATTCACGATGTGACCAACACGCAAACCATCGTGGACCGCCCCGCCAAGGACCTGCGCCGCGCGCGCTCGGCGCTCAATTCGCTGATCCCCACGACCACGGGCAGCGCCACGGCGATCACGCTGATCTATCCGGACCTGAATGGCCGGCTGAACGGCCATGCCGTGCGGGTGCCGCTGCTCAATGCCTCACTGACCGATTGCGTCTTCGAGGTTGAGCGGGAAACCACCGCCGAAGAGGTCAACGCCATGTTCAAGACCGCCGCCGAAGGCGAGTTGAACGGCATTCTCGGTTATGAAACCCGCCCGCTGGTTTCGACCGACTACACCAACGACACGCGGTCCAGCATCGTCGATGCGCCCTCGACCATGGTCGTGAACGGCACACAGGTGAAGGTCTATGCCTGGTATGACAACGAGATGGGCTATGCCCACCGGCTGGTGGACGTGGCGCGGGTGGTGGGGACATCGCTTTGACGGAGGCTACCGAGCGGCCCGAGGGGCTGAGCGCCTATATCGCCGTCACGGCGGCATACTGGGCCTTCATGCTGACCGACGGCGCCCTGCGGATGCTGGTGCTGCTACACTTTCACACGCTCGGCTTCTCGCCGGTGCAGCTGGCCTATCTCTTCGTTCTTTATGAAGTCGCGGGGATGGTCACGAACCTCTGCGCGGGGTGGATCGCGGCGCGCTTCGGGCTGACCAGCACGCTTTATGCCGGGCTGGGGCTGCAGGTGGTCGCCCTTGTTGCCTTGGCCCAGCTCGACCCCGGCTGGGCCGTGGGCCTGTCAGTGGCCTATGTCATGCTGGTGCAGGGGGCATCGGGCGTGGCCAAGGACCTGGCCAAGATGTCGTCGAAATCTGCTGTGAAGCTGCTGGCGCCGACCGCGCAGGGCGGGCTGTTCCGTTGGGTCGCCGTGCTGACCGGGTCGAAGAACGCGGTCAAGGGGCTGGGCTTCCTGCTCGGCGCCGCGCTGCTGAGCCTTGTCGGGTTCACGCGCGCGGTATGGGGCATGGCCGCCGTTCTGGCCTTGATCCTGCTGGCGGTGGCACTGTTCATGCCGGCTGGACTGCCCTCCGGACGCAAGGGTGCGAAGTTCGCCGAGGTCTTTTCCAAGTCCGCTGACGTGAATTGGCTGTCGGTCGCGCGCGTGTTCCTGTTCGGCGCGCGCGATGTCTGGTTCGTGGTGGGCCTGCCGGTCTATTTCTACGCGGTCCTGTCGGATGGCAGCGAAGCAGGCAACCGTGCGGCCTTTTTCATGATAGGGACATTCATGGCGGTCTGGGTCATCCTATATGGTGCGGTCCAGGCCATTGCCCCGCGGCTCCTGGGGGCTGCGAAGCGCCCCGAGGCCGAGCTTGTGGGTGCTGCACGCGGCTGGGCCCTTGCATTGCTGGTGGTGCCCGTTGGGCTGACCGTGGCCTCGCTGGCCTCCGATCAGCCGCAGACGTGGCTGACGGTAACCTTGATCGGGGGCCTGCTGGTCTTTGGTGCGCTTTTCGCGATCAATTCCTCGCTACATTCCTACTTGGTCCTTGCCTTCACAAGGGCCGAGCGCGTGACCATGGACGTGGGCTTCTACTACATGGCCAATGCGGGCGGCCGGCTTCTTGGCACGGTTCTGTCCGGGTTGACCTACCAGTTTGGAGGGCTGCCCCTGATGCTGGGAACGGCCTCGGTGATGGTGGCGCTGAGTGCGGCTGCATCTGGGCGGTTGCGCGGCGGCTGAGGGCCGTTTGTCTTTTCGTGCTGCGTGCCCTACCACGCCGCATAGGCATACAGGCGCGGCACAGGCGCCGATGGGAGGGAGACAGATGAAATTCCTGCGTTACGGAGATCTGGGCGCCGAGAAACCCGGCCTGCTGGACAAAGAGGGCCGGGTGCGCGGCCTCAGCGGTGTCGTGGCGGATTTCGCCGGGCCGACGGTCTCGACCGAGGCCCTGGCCGAACTGGCGGCGATCGATCCCGCCGACCTGCCCTTGGTGGACGACCCGGGCCGCATCGGGGCCTGCCTGGCCCATGTGCCGAACTTCTTCTGCATCGGGCTGAACTACGCCAAGCACGCCGCCGAGGCCGGCCAGGACACCCCGGCCGAGCCGATCCTGTTTTCCAAGGCCGTCTCGGCCCTGTCAGGACCGGATGACCGGGTGACGATCCCGAAGGGCAGTCAGAAGACCGACTGGGAGGTCGAGCTGGGCGTGGTGATCGGGCACGAGGCTTACCGTGTGACCGCGGACGCGGCGCTGGCGCATGTCTCGGGCTATTGCGTGATCAACGACATTTCGGAACGCAGCTACCAGCTGGACCGCGGCGGACAGTGGATCAAGGGCAAGTCGGCGCCCGGGTTCGGCCCCGTCGGCCCCTGGCTGGTCACGGCGGACGAGGTCCCAGACCCCCAGGCGCTGGGGCTGAGCCTGACGCTGAACGGCGAGGTCATGCAGGATTCGACAACGGCCGACATGATCTTCCCGGTTGCCGAGATCGTCAGCCACCTGAGCGAATTCATGGTGCTGCAGCCGGGCGACATTATCGCCACCGGCACCCCCTCGGGCGTGGGCATGGGGCGGCGTCCCCAGCGGTTCCTGCGACCCGGCGATGTCATGGAACTGACGGTCGAGGGGCTTGGGACCCAGCGCCAGGAGGTAGTTTAGGGCGCCGCCGAGGCGGTATCGCGATAGTCGATCGGACCAAGGATGCGACAATCGCAATCCGACACCCCGTGGTACGCCCTTACCGCGTGAGCGCCTTGGCAAACTCGTGATAAGAGGCCTTGGGCGTCCGTTTCATGGTCTGGTAGTCAACGTGCACCATGCCGAACCGCTTTTCATAGCCGAAGGCCCATTCGTAATTGTCCAGCAACGACCAGTAGAAGAAGCCCTTCACGTTGGTTCCTTGCGTCATGGCGTTTTGCGTGGCGCCGACATGGTCCGATATGAAGCGGATGCGGGCGGGGTCGTGGACCGCGCCGTCGATCACCTGGTCATCCCAGGCCATGCCGTTTTCGGTCACATAGACTGGCAGATCGCCCAGGTAGTCGCGTGACAGAAGGGTCAGCCTGTCCTCCAGCCCCTGTGGAAAAATCTCCCAGCCCATCTGGGTCTTGGGCAGGGGGCCGGGCACCGGTTCCATGGAGGGCCAGGCCATGTCGGGAGCGGCCCGCATCAGCCCGCGCGTGTAATAGTTCACACCCAGCCAGTCGATTGGCTGCGAGATTGCCGCCATGTCGTCCTGCCAGCCCGCGGGCAGGTGGGGTTCAAGCCCTTCCAGCGCCTCCTCGGGGTAGCTGCCGCGGGTGACCCCCTCAAGGAACCAGCGGTTCATGATCGCGTCCTGGCGGGCCGCGGCGGCGGCGTGTTCGGGGCCGTCCTCGGCCGGGGCGTCGGCCTCGAAGTTCAGCACGATGCCGCAGTTTTCCCGCCCCTCGGCGCGCAGCACTTCCATGGCCGCGCCATGCGCCTTGAGGACGTGGTGCATGGCCCGTGCAGTGGCGCGGATATCGCGCAGGCCGGGCGCATGATGGCCCAGGAAATGCGACAGGTAGGCCACGCACCAGGGTTCGTTGATCGTGGCGGTGGCGTGGACACGGTCGCCGATCTTGCGCGTGATGACCTGCGTGAATTCGGCAAACCACTTGTGCACGTCGGGATTGGTCCAACCGCCCAGGTCGGCCAGTGCCGAGGGCATTTCCCAGTGATAGATCGTGTGAAACGGCTTCAGGCCCCGTTCCAGCATACCGTCCACCAGCCGGTCGTAGAAATCCAGCGCTTCGACGTTCACCGGCCCGCGCCCCTCGGGCAGGACCCGCGCCCAGGAAGTCGAGAAACGATAGGCGTCCATTCCGGCCGCGCGCAGCAGGTCGAGGTCGGCCTTCCAGTGCAGATAGTGGTCGCAGGCGCGGCTGCCGTCTTCGGCCCCGATGACGTTGCCGGGAACCCGCGCGTAGCTGTCCCAGTGGCAGGATCCGGCGCCGCCATGGGCCGATCCCTCGATCTGGTAGGCCGCGGTCGCGGCGCCGAACAGGAAGTCCTCGGGGAAGTCGGAGCGTTTGAAATCCATCAGTGTCCTCACTGTTTCGGAGCCGGACCGGTCGAGCGGCCGACGGTCAGTTCCGCTTCCAGCAGGACCTGCCGGGGCGGGGCATCGGGCGTGTCGATCCTGTCGATCAGCATTTGCGCCACTTGTCGACCCGCCTCGCGCACAGAGGATCGGGTCGAGGTGAACAGCGGCACATCGGCCCCGCTGGTGAAATAGGACAGGGCGTCGTCGTGGGTGACGACCGAGACATCCTGTCCCATGCGCAGGCCACGATCCTCGAGCGCGCGGCGCACGCCCATGGCGCTGATCATCGAGGAGACCACAAAGGCGGTCGGCGGCATCGGCCGGTCCAGCAGCGCCAGCGCGCTGCCGTGTCCCATGGCCTCGGTCATCTCGCCGCTGACCTCCAGTCCCGGGTCGGGGTTGAGGCCGCGCGCTGTCAGCGCCGCCTCGAAGCCCGCGCGGCGGCGGGCGGCGAAATCCATTGTTTCCAGCCCGTTGAGCAGTGCGATGCGGCGATGCCCGAGGTCGAGCAGGAAGTCGGTGGCGCGCTGGAAGGCGCGGCGGTTGTTCACGTCCAGCCAGGAATAGTCCTGGGCCAGCCCCGAGGCGCGCCCGTGCACCACGAAGGGCAGGCCCAGCTCCTGCAGCATCGGAATGCGTGAATCCTCCATGCGCGGGCCGTGCACGATGACACCATCGACCACGCCGCGCCGCTTGAGCGAGCGATAGGCGTCATCGGCGCGGTCGTCCTCGACAACCGAGATCAGCATCTCGTAGCCGTGGCTGGAATAGGTCTCGCCCGCGCCGGCGATGAAATCGCCGAAGATCGGGTTCACCATTTCATGTTTCGTCGACAAGGGTATGACGTGGCCGATGGCCTGGGATCGCCCGGTTGCCAGCCCCTGGGCGCGGGCGTTGGGTGAATAGTCATAGCGGCTGGCCGCGTCCAGAACACGCCGCCGGGTCTCCTCCTTGACCTCGGGATAGCCGTTGAGCGCCCGGCTCACCGTGGTCGGCGAGAGGTTCAGCTTGGCGGAGAGTTCCTTGAGGTTCATGGGCGGATTATTGAAAACGCTTTGGGAAACGGGCTGGCGTGCATCCTTTCTTGTCCCGCGCCAAAAATCAATGAGAATCCGTATAGATAGGATGCAATTGCAGAAATCTGTATGCTGCAGGTGCAGCGTTGACAGGGTGGCGGGATTGCTTCAAGGCTGTGGATACTCAAAGCGCTTTGGGCCGAGTCGCAGGACCGGTCTCGCGCTTGTTCAAGACTGCAGTCACGCGCGGTTTCCGCGCAATTGGGAGGATACTCATGAAAAAGACCCTGCTCACCGGTGCAGCCGCCGTCGCCCTGACCGCCGGAATGGCGTCGGCCCAGGACCTGACCGTTTTCGGTCCGTGGTTGGGGCCGGACCAGGCAAACGTCGAGGCCGTTCTGGATGCATTCGCGGAACAGTCGGGCTACGATGTCAGCTACGTCGGCTCGGACAGCTTCGAACAGCAGATCATGGTCGATGCGGAGGCGGGCTCGGCCCCGAACGTTGCCGTGTTCCCGCAGCCCGGCCTTGCGTCCGACATGGCGTCCAGCGGCTTCCTGGCCCCGCTTGAGGACGGCACCGCCGACTGGATTCGCGAGAACTACGCCGCCGGCCAATCCTGGGTCGACCTGGCGACCTTCGCCAACGAGAACGGCGAGGAAAACCTCTACGGCATGTTCTACAAGGTCGATGTGAAATCGCTGGTCTGGTACGTGCCCGAGAACTTCGAGGACGCGGGCTACGAGATCCCCGAGACCATGGAAGAGCTCAAGGCGCTGACCGACCAGATGGTTGCCGACGGCGAAACGCCCTGGTGCATCGGCCTGGGGTCCGGCGGCGCCACCGGCTGGCCGGCCACCGACTGGGTCGAGGACATCATGCTGCGCACCCAGCCGCTGGAGGTGTACGACCAGTGGGTCGCAAACGAGATCCCCTTCGACGACGAGCGCGTCGTGAACGCGATCGAGACCTTTGGGTCTTTCGCGCGGAACGAAGACTATACCGGCATGACACCGTCCGAAGTCGTGCAGACCGACTTCCGGGATTCGCCCGACGGCGTGTTCTCGGTGCCGCCGACCTGCCTGATGCACCGCCAGGCGTCGTTCATTCCGACCTTCTTCCCGGAAGACGCGGATTTCGACTTCT